>NZ_JAJGQG010000006.1:0-209697 GCF_020783795.1 Xanthomonas sp. NCPPB 1067 | reverse complement strand
AGTTCACCAGGCGTCCTTCCTGTCGCAGCTTGAGATAGATCATCCCCACGCCGTAGCGGCGATGGCGATGCGCCAACGCAACAATGCGCTCACGCAGCTCGTCATTGCGATCCTCACGCGGACAATAGCGCAGTGCACTGGCGCTCATGCCGATCGCTGTTAGAGCGCAACGTTCGCTGGCGCCGCCTTGGATCCACTCGCGCACCAGCGCACGACGCGCCGGTGCGCTGACTATTTTTTTCGCAAGGCATCCTTGATCAGGTCGTTCTGGAACACCTGCTCGGCCAGCAACTTCTTCAGCCGCGTGTTCTCGGCCTCCAGATCCTTGAGCCGCTTGGCATCGGGCACACTCATGCCGCCGAACTTGCTGCGCCACTTGTAGAACGTGGCCGAGCTGATGCCGTGCTCGCGGCACAGCTCCGGCACGGGCGCACCGGCCTCGGCCTGCTTGAGCACGGCGATGATCTGGCTGTCGGTAAAGCGGGACTTCTTCATGGAACCTCCCCGGGAAAGGGTACGAGAAAATTCCACTTCTGGCGCCTACTAAGGAAACTCTGACCCCGAAATGCGGTACTGACTGGTATCCAGTTGCGGCATTTGCGCGCAATCTATACGTGCCGGATGCGGGGCCAAGATAGCCGCTCAGTCTGTGCGGCTTTGAGAAAGCTCTAGCCGGCTCCCCTAAAACATGGAGATGTTATGAAAATTCTGCCTGCTTCCGTCATCGCTGCCGCGTCATTGCTTTCCGTTCTGCCTGCGCACGCCGCTACCTATCAAACCGTAGTTGAAGGCTTCGCTCGAGACATCCAGGGCATAGTTGATGCAACTCCCCAATGTCCCGCAGGATTTACCCCCATTTCTGGTGGCTGGAACGTAAGTGATCCAAACCGTGTACTGTTTTCAGGGCGGCGCCCTGAAAACAACATCAACGAGTCCATGAATCTCGGTAGATTTGCAGTGGTTGGAAGCTACCCCAACGGTAATGGCTGGCGAACGTATGGATACGTTAATGGCGCCGCTATCGTGAACATCTATACCGTCTGCGCGTCTCCATAATCTGAACGACCACGGGGTGGGTGTGTGGCCACAGGCCGCTCACCCACGTGGCGCCTGAAGGGCTCAATCATTGCCAAGGCTCCGCCGACGCTCCCCGCGCCCTGGTGAAATCGAAGCAAAGCGCGTGCCAGCACCAATGACGAAGTCGCAGGATGCGTACGGCGACAAGTGTAGAAGATACCCAGCGCAGCAAAGAGGCGCGTACTCACGCGACAGGCGAAACGCCACCGCTGACGCCCGCACTGCCAATCGTCGCGTCTACTCTGTTCTACTCTGTTTGATTGCAGCCGCACGGTGAATTGCGTGCGCGCGCAAGTCCGCGACCGGGGCCGGTCGCACGGCGTTCGAGCGCGGCCTCCGGGGCGGAAGGCGCGCTCAGGCGTACTCGAGTTGTCGCTGCGCTTCGGCGTGCATGGCTTCCAGGGTGACCATGCCCGCGATGCGGGCCGCTGCCATGGCGCTGCGATGATCGGGGAAGATGGGCGACAGTCTGGCGCCCGCCAATTCGCCAGGCTTGCCGAGACCGATCTGGTCGATGCGCCAGCCCGCGCTCCAGGCGTCGTTGGCGCCATCGTCGCATTGGGCCGCCTGACAGGTCAGCTGGTAGCTACCGAGAAAAATGACCAAGGGGCGTTCGGCTCTGGGAAGTGCCACCAGCATACCGTCGCACGGGCGCAGCGGCGAGCGTTGCACCGTCTGCCAGCTGACCGGCGCTGTATCGCTGACAGAGGGGACCCGGGACCCGGGACCGGCATGGTGGCAGATACCCCTCTCACGCCAACAGCAGCGCGACCTCGCCAACAATTCCACCATCGCAAGAAAGCGCCTCCCACGCTCCACCAACGACACGTTGCCGTTGTGAATCCCCAATCCCGAATCCCGAATCACTTCCATCGGGATCGTCACGAAGGTCCGCACTGCATCCTGGAAGCGCCCTGGCGAACGGAACCTTCGGCTGCGGCTGCAACACAGCCGCGTCGTTCGGGGCTGCGCTCCATGCGCCGATCCCGCCTACGCGGCGGCGCCTCAGCGACCGGGACGCCGCTCTGCGCCGGTCGGAATCAGGCCTGCGCCAGCCAGCATGGTGTCGATGCGGTCACGCGCATAGCTGGCATCGTCCGGCCCCGCGCTGCGCAGCAGCGCCTCGGCGCGGGCATGGAAGTCCAGGTAGTCGAAGTCTGCATCCTCGTCGGCCGCCAGCTGCGGCAAGGCGTCCTGCAGCGCGTCCAGGCGCCGGTCGAGTTCTTCGCGGGTGGACATGGCAGGCTCCGACGGCAAAGGCGATACGGTTGCGGGAACGCCGTCAAGGAGGTGCGAAACCCTGCCAGGCAACGCTTCATTTTCCGACCTGCGGTCGCGCCATTCGCCCCCTCAACTTCTGCCGAGCCCGGCCGATAATGATGCCGACTCCTACAGAACCTTCCATGTGATCCTCCACCTGCGGCGGGATTTTCGCCTCGGCATCGTCAAGATGCTCGGGCCAATCACTGCGCTGTTGCTCTGTCTCTATGCTGTGTACCTGGCCATCTCCGGCCAGGTGGCGGCGTGCCTGATCACCACAGCGTTGGGCGCCCTGGCGATCTGGCGCGGTTGGCAGATGCGTGCCGCCGAACGTACCGGCGCCGGTGGCGTGTGGCTGGCGTCGATCAATGTCGGCGGCTGCCTGGTGGCGTGCTGGACCGGAGGCGATGGCGCCCTGCCCTGGCTGTTTCCGGTGCTGGCGACCAATTACTTCCTGTGTGGGCCGCAGCGCGCGGTGTTGCTGAGCCTGCCCTTGCTGGCAGCCCTGCTGTTCCTGCCCGGCCTGATCGTGAGCCCCGGTCAGGGAGTGTCCACCGTGGTGGTGACCCTGGTGACGCTGGCAGTGGGCTATGCGTTCTCGCTGCGCATGCAGGACGACCGCGTGCATCTGGAAGAGCTGGCCTCGCTGGATGCGCTGACCGGCCTGCCCAATCGGCGCATGCTCGAACGCGCACTCACCCATCAGATCGAGCAGCGCCAGCCGCAGGACCGGCTCAATAGCCTGATCATCCTGGACCTGGACCATTTCAAGGAGGTCAACGATCTGTATGGCCACGCCGCAGGCGATGCGGCGCTGTCGGATCTGGCCACCATCCTGCGGTTCGAGGTCCGCGAACCGCATCAGGTGTTCCGCTTCGGTGGCGAGGAGTTCGTGGTGCTGCTGCGCGCCGGGTCGCTGGCGGAACTGGAAGCTGCCACCGAGCGCTTGCGCAAGGTGATCCGCAACGGCTTGCGCGGTCCAGGTGGACGCATCACGGTGTCGCTGGGAGCGGCGCGTCATAACGGCGAAACGCACTGGCAGGACTGGTTCTCGCGTGCGGACGCAGCGCTGTATCTGGCCAAGAACAGTGGCCGCGACAGCGTGCGTATTGCCGACTGAGCGCGGCGTCGACAGCGCGCGGCGCCGGCAGTGCGTCCAGCCTGCTGCGGGTACACCGACGCAACAGCCCGATCCCCGGCCTGGCGCTTGCCTCGCCCCGGATCGACGGGGCGACCTGCCGGCCGCCCCGCCCACGCCTCAACGCGTCGTCACCGCAACCGGCGTTGCCGGGGCCTCGCCCTGCTTCCATCCTCCCAGCGCCTTGTAGACCCCCACCACGCCGACGTTCACAGCTGCCTCGGCTTGCGCCAGGGCATCGTCGGCGGCCAGTTGGGTGCGCTGGGCGTCCAGCAGGGTGAGAAAGTCTTCGGAGCCTTCGCGGTAGCGGATCTGCGCCAGCTGCTCGGCACGCCGCGCCGCATTGGCCTGCTCCACCACGATGGCCAGGCGTGCCTGCTGGCGGCCGTAGCCGATCAAGGCGTTCTCGGTGTCTTCCAGCGCCAGCAGCACGGCCTGCTGATACTGCGCCAGCGCACCTTCGGCCTGGGCCTTGCTGGCGCGCAGCCGCGCCCGCACGGTGCCGAAATCGAACGCCGCCCAGCTGATCGACGGGGTGATCGACCAGGCCTTCGCATTGCCTTCGGTCAGCCTGGCCGCATCGCCGGACAGAAAGCCGACGAAGCCGCTGATGCTGATGCGCGGGAACAGATCGGCGGTCGCCACACCGACCTGCGCGGTGGCGGCGGCCAGACGTCGTTCGGCGCTGCGCACGTCCGGACGTTGACGCAACAGGCCGGCGGTATCGCCCAGCGGCAAGGGGCGCGCGAACGCCGGCATGCTGCGTGCGACCAGGGTGGCGTCCAGAGCACCCGGCTGCTGTGCGAGCAATACCGCCAGGCGGTGACGGTACTGCGCCTCGGCGGTTTCCAGCAGCGGAATATCCGCCTCGATCGCCTTCAGGCGCGCCAGGCTGCTCTGCACATCCAGTTCGCTGCCTGCACCCAGGTCGCGGCGGGTCTGGGTCAATCGCTGGGTGTCGCGCAGATTGGTCAGGGTGCGTCTGGAGACATCGAGCTGCTTCTGCGTACCGCGCAGCTCGAAATAGTTGCGTGCCACTTCCGCAGCGACGGTGACCTGCACGTCCTGCAGGTTGGCCTGCTCGGCATCCAGGTCGGCACGCGCCGCCTCCGACGCGCGCCGCTGACGGCCGAACAGGTCCAGCTCCCAGGCCGCATCCAGACCCAGGCTGGTCTGTTCGGTGAGGAAGCGCTGGTTGCCGGCGATCACCTGCTGCTGCTCACGGCGATCGAAACTGCCCTGCGCGGTGATGTGCGGCGCCTGATCGAGACGACGCTCGACAAAGACCGCGCGCGCCTGCTTGACCCGCGAGACCGCGATGCGCAGGTCGTGGTTGGCGAACAGTGCATCGCGCACCAGTTGTTCCAGTACCGGGTCGTCGAACTGAGACCACCAGTTGCCCACCGGCGACTGCGGACTGAAGGCTGCATCCTGTGCGCCTTGCAGCGTCACCGCCGCGGGCGGGTCGGGCCGATAGTCCGGCCCCACGGCACAGCCACCGAGGATCAGCGCGGCCAATGCCGCGCCAAGCAGGGTTCTTACCATGGCAGGGTCTCTCCCAGATGCGTGAAACTGCCGGTGGGACCGTGCGCATCGATCAATGCCATCTGCACACTGCTGCGTGCGCCCTCTTCGACCTCGATCTCACCCCCACCGCCGTTCATATCGGTCTTGACGTAGCCCGGATGCACCGTGTTGACCTTGATCGAGGTCTCGCGCAGCTCATAGGCCAGATGCACGGTCCAACTGTTCAATGCGCTCTTGGACGCGTTGTAGGCAGGCACCTTGAAATCGTAGATCGGCGAGCCGGGCTGGCTGTGCAGGGTCAACGAGCCGAGGATGCTGGACACGTTGACCACACGCCCGGCCAACGAGCGACGCAGCAGCGGCAGGAAGGCCTTGGTCACGCCCACCACCGCGAACAGGTTGGTGTCGAAGGTGCGCTTCCAGCTGTCCAGGCTCTGCTCGGACGGCTTGCGCTGGATGTCTTCGGCCACGATGCCGGCGTTGTTGATCAGAATGTCCAGGTGGCCATGGCGTTGCTCCACCGTGCCGACCGCCGCGGCGATGCTGATGTCGTCATTGACGTCGAGCTGGATGGCTTCCACCGGCAGCCCTTCGGCCTGCAGCTTGAGCGCGGCAGCCACGGCATCGTCGCGCTTGCGCCCGGTCAGCAGCGTGTGGACACCGGCCTGGGCCAGTTGCCGAACGGTCTCCAGGCCGATGCCGCGGGTGGCGCCGGTGACCAGCGCGATCTTGGTGTTGCTCATGATGTCAGTCCTTCAAACAGGGATGTGGGGGATTACGCCTTGACGGCGTCATGCGGAACGGCGGCCGGTGCAGCGGGCCCGCGACGGGTCACCCACTTGCGCAGCGCCACGTAGAACACGGGAGTCAGGAACAGGCCGAACAAGGTCACGCCCAGCATGCCGGCGAACACCGTGATGCCGGTGACCGAGCGCACTTCGGCCCCGGCGCCGTGGCCGAACAACAGCGGCACGGTGCCGGCGATGAAGGCGATGGACGTCATCACGATGGGACGCAGGCGCAGACGGCAGGCCTCCAGCGCGGCCTCCACCACGCCCTTGCCATGCATTTCCAGCTCGCGGGCGAATTCGACGATCAGGATGGCGTTCTTGCACGCCAGGCCCATCAGCACCACCAGGCCCACCTGCACGAACACGTTGTTGTCGCCACCGGTCAGCCACACGCCGAACAGGGCGGACAGCAGCGTCATCGGCACGATCAGGATCACCGCCAGCGGCAAGGTCCAGCTTTCATACAACGCGGCCAGCACCAGGAACGCCAGCAGTACCGCCATCGGGAACACGATCAGCGCCGAATTGCCCTGGGTGGACTGCTGATAGCTCAGGTCGGTCCATTCGATGTTCATGCCATTGGGCAGCACCTGCGGCGCCATTGCGGAGAGCTTCTGCATCGCCTCGGTAGAAGACAGCACGCGCGGGTCGGCCTCGCCGATCAGGTCGGCGGCCGGATAGCCGTTGTAGCGGATCACCGGATCCGGGCCGTAGGTCTGGCCCAGCGTGACCATGCTGCCGATCGGCACCATCTCGCCGTTGGCGTTGCGGGTACGCAGGTTGGCGATGTCTTCGACGCTGTCGCGGAACGGTCCATCGGCCTGGGCGATCACCTGGTAGGTACGCCCGAACCGGTTGAAGTCGTTGACGTACGACGAACCGAGATAGGTCTGCAGGGTATCGAACAGGTTGGTCAACGGCACGCCCTGCGCCTTGGCCTTGTCGCGATCGACCTTGGCATCGAGCTGCGGCACGTTGGCCTGATAGGTCCCGATCGGGAACTGCATGCCCGGCGTCTGCGAGATCGCGCCCGACATCGCATTGACCGCACCCTGCAGTTGGCCGTAGCCCAGACCGGCACGGTCCTGGATGTACAGCGAATAGCCCGAGCCCTGGCCCAATCCCAGGATCGGCGGCGGCATGAAGGCGAACGCGAAGCCCTGCTGGATCTGACTGATGCGGGCGTTGATCTCCGCGTTGATCTGCTCGGCGGTACGGCTGCGCTCACTGAAGGGCTTGAGGGTCAGGAACACCGTGCCGGTATTGGGCGTATTGGTGAACTGCAGCGGATTCAGTCCCGGGAAGGCGATCGCATGGTCCACGCCCTCGGTCTGCAGCGCGATCTGGGTGATCTGACGGATCACCTCGTTGGTGCGCTCCAGCGAGGCGCCTTCCGGCAGCTTGGTCCCGGCGATCAGGTACAACTTGTCCTGGGTCGGGATGAAGCCGCCCGGTACCGCCTTGAACATGAAACCGGTGACCACCAGCAACAGCACATACACCACGAACACCGCGCCGCGCTTGCTCAGCGTGCGCGAAACCGCGCCCTGGTACTTGTGCGAGCTGCTGGTGAAGAAGCGGTTGAACGGACGGAACACCCAGCCGAACAGGCGATCGATCAGACGCGACGGACCGTCCTTGGGCGCGTCGTGCGACTTGAGCAGCATCGCCGCCAGCGCGGGCGACAGGGTCAGCGAGTTGATCGCCGAGATCACCGTGGAAATGGCGATGGTCACCGCGAACTGCTTGTAGAACTGGCCGGTCACGCCAGACAGGAAGGCCATCGGCACGAACACCGCGCACAGCACCAGCGCAATGGCGATGATTGGCCCGGACACCTCGCGCATGGCCTGATGGGCCGCTTCCAGCGGATTCAGTCCCTCCTCGATGTTGCGTTCGACGTTTTCCACCACCACGATCGCGTCGTCGACCACGATGCCGATCGCCAGCACCAGGCCGAACAGGCTCAAGGTATTGATCGAAAAGCCCAGCACGTACAACGCAGCGAACGTGCCCACCACCGACACCGGCACCGCCAGCAGCGGAATGATCGACGCACGCCAGGTCTGCAGGAACAGGATCACCACCAGCACCACCAGCAGCACCGCTTCCAGCAGCGTGCTCACCACCGCGCTGATCGAGTCGCGCACGAACACGGTGGGGTCGTAGGCCGACGACCACACCATGCCCTGCGGGAACTGCTTTTCCAGTTCGGCCATCTTGGCGCGCACTGCGTCGGACAATTCGATCGCGTTGGCGCCGGGCGACTGGAACACGCCCATGCCGACCGCGTTCTGGTTGTCCAGTTGCGAGCGCAAGGTGTAGTTACCGGCGCCCAGCTCCAGCCGCGCCACATCGCTCAAGCGCACGATCTCGCCGCTGTTGCCGCTGCGGATCACGATGTTGCCGAACTCTTCTTCGGTGGTCAGGCGGCCCTGCGCGTTGATCGAGAGCAGGAAGTCGCTCTTGCTCGGCATCGGCTCGGCACCGAGCTGGCCGGCGGAGACCTGCACGTTCTGCTCACGGATCGCGGCCACCACATCGCTGGCAGTGAGCCCGCGCGCAGCCACCTTATTGGGATCCAGCCAGATGCGCATGGCGTAGTCGCCCGCGCCGAAGATCTGGATCTGGCCAACGCCCGGCAGGCGCGACAACTCGTCCTTGATCTTCAAGGTGGCGTAGTTGCTCATGTACAGCGAGTTGTACTTGCCCTCGGGCGAGGACAGATTCACCACCATGGTCAGCGTCGGCGACTGCTTCTGGGTGGTCACACCCTGCCGGCGCACGTCCTCGGGCAGGCGCGCCTGCGCCTGGCTGACGCGATTCTGCACCTG
The DNA here is from genome assembly GCF_020783795.1 of Xanthomonas sp. NCPPB 1067. Classification (NCBI taxonomy): domain Bacteria; kingdom Pseudomonadati; phylum Pseudomonadota; class Gammaproteobacteria; order Lysobacterales; family Lysobacteraceae; genus Xanthomonas; species Xanthomonas sp. NCPPB 1067. The sequence continues at coordinate 201,070 of NZ_JAJGQG010000006.1, read as the reverse complement.
CACCTGGGCCTGGTCGGGGTCGGTGCCCGGCTTGAAGGTCACGGTGACCAGCAGCACGCCGTCGGAGCCGGCCACCGATTTCATGTACATCATGTTTTCCACGCCGTTGATGGCTTCCTCGAGCGGCGTGGCAACGGTCTCGGCGATGACCTTGGGATTGGCGCCGGGATACACCGCGCGCACCTGCACGCTCGGCGGTACCACTTCGGGATATTCACTGATCGGCAGCAGCGGCATGGCGATCAGGCCGGCCGCGAAGATGATGATCGACAGTACCGCGGCAAAGATCGGCCGGTCGATGAAGAAACGGGAGAAGTCCATGGAGATGGTCCTGAAGGAGGTTGCCGCCGGGAGGCGGCGCGGCACAGCGGCCACTGGCCGGCCTGATGAGAAGGCCGGCGATCACGGGCTGCGATGCAGCGATGACACAGTGCAACCGTTGCAGGTGGTGCGCAGTCGCCCGGTAGGGCGTGACTGCGTGCCGCATGCGCGGGCGATATCTAGTTGGAAGCGGTGCGCTTGTCCGCCGCCGGTGCCATGGCCACCGCCTTGGCATCGACCGGCATGCCGGGCATGAAGATCTTCTGCACGCCATCGACCACCACGCGGTCGCCGGATGCCAGGCCGGTGCGCACGATCCGCAGCCCATCGGCGCTACGCCCGAGCTCCACATCGCGCCGCTGCGCCTTGCCGTCCTTGTCGACCACGTAGACGTACTTGCGGTCCTGGTCGGTCAGCACGGCCTTTTCGTCGACCAGCATGGCCTTGAACTGGCCGCTGCCCAACAGCTGGACATGCGCGTAGAGACCGGGGGTGAACTGACGCTGCGCATTGTCCAGCACCGCACGCACGCGGATGGTGCCGGTGCTGCGGGTCACCTGGTTGTCCAGGAAATCCACTCGACCGGTGTGCGGGAAGCCTTGTTCGCCCACCAGACCGATGCGTACCGGCAGCTGCCCGCCGCGTTCGTCCGGGCGCTCGCCGTTGCGGGCCATCTGCGAATACCGCAGGAATGTGCCTTCGTCGGCATCGAAATAGACGAACACCTTGTCCAGCGACACCAGGGTGGTCAGCACGCTGGCGCTGTCGCCGGCGGTGACCAGATTGCCGGCGGTGACCATCGCCCGCCCGGCGCGGCCGTCGATGGGCGCCCGCACGCGGCTCCAGTCCAGATTGAGTTTGGCGGTGTCCACGGCCGCCTGCGCGGCCAGCAGGTCGGCATCGGCCTGGTCGGCGGCGGCGCGGCGCTGCTCCCAGGTCTCGGTGGACAGGGCCTGCTGTTCGGACAGTTTGCGCGCGCGCGTGGCTTCGCTGCGGGCCAGGGCGGCCTGCGTCCGTGCACGTACCAGGGCGGCATTGGCACGCGCGAACTCGGCGCGATAGCTACGGTCGTCGATGCTGAAGAGCACATCGCCCTTCTTCACTTCCGCGCCTTCGGTGTAGTTCACCTTGTCGATGTAGCCGGACACCCGTGGGCGCAGTTCCACGCTTTCCACTGGCTCGATGCGGCCACTGAATTCGTCCCACTGGCTGATCTCCTTCATCAGCACCGGGGCGACGCTGACGCTCGGCGGGGGCGGTGCGCCGGTCTGCGCGGCACCGCCTCCGCAGGCGGCAAGCACCACCGCGAAGACAGCAGCCGTCAGGGCGGTGCGCATGGGAAAACGGAACGGGGTGGCGTTCGGAGTCATGGGGACGTCTCTCAAGTGGAAATAGGGTGATGCAGACCAGCCAGCCGGTCCGCCGAGGGGGCGACATGCGGACGACGGCTGACGGTCACGATGGGTTGCGCAGGCTGGCCTGGCCCGGCGATCAGGGAAACAGCAGCACGGCCGACATCCACGGCGCGAATCCATTCCGGACACGCCTCCCTGGCCCGGCCCGGCGTGCAAACCGGTTGCTCGACCGACAGCAGATGCACGCGGATGCCCAGCGGCTTGGCTTCCTCGTGCAGCACCTGGGCAAGCATGCGGGTCGCGGCGGCCGCCACCGAGAGATCGCCATGGGCCGACCAGGCGCGCAGTGCACAGGGGCTGCCGAGCAACAGATAGCGTCCGCCGCCATCGGCTTCGGCCAGCAGCGGTAGCAGGTGGCGCGCAGCGGCCAGGTGCGGCACCACATCGCGTTCCAGGCGGCGACGCAGCGCGCTGGCGGGCCGGTCCAGCAGGCGCCCTGCCTTGGGCGGACTGCCGAGGCTGGCGATGACCGCGCCCAGCGGGCGTGTGCGCTGGGCCAGTTCGGTGGCCAGATGCTGCGCGGACGCATCGTCGGCGACAGATCCCTGCACGGTATCCAGCAGAGGCGAGTCGCCATGCCGGGCGCGCAACCCCGCCAGTTTGGCCTTATCGCGTCCGATCGCCAGCACCGGCATGCCGGCATCGAGCAGCGCGGAAACGATGCCAGCGCCCACATTGCCGGCGCCACCAATCACGGCCGTTTCGAATTGAACCATCCCATTCATGGGACTTTCGTTCCCGACATCGGGACAATGTGACGTTGGATCCGACGTGCGGCCAGTCCAGTTCGCTGAAACGGCGCGCCGCCGGACTGCCGTTTCGGGGACGCGGCAAAATTGCGCGACACAGCCGAACGCGGGCCTTTGGCCGGCAAAACCACCGGATCGAAGGCGCTTTCGATCGCGCTGCGGGACTGGGAGGACAAACCGAGGACATCGCACAACCACATGGCCGTGCTCCTGCGTGGAGGGGGTGCTGCATAAGCTAGGCCTCAAAGCAGCACTTGATTAGTCCGGATTTAGGGGAATAATCGTCCCGCAAGCGGTCTAATCCCTCCTACCCCCGGAAGGCAGTCCATGACTCACGATCTCAACGACACCCTGATCTTCGTCAAGGTGGTCGAACAGGGCAGCTTCATCGCCGCCGCCAACGCGCTCGGCCTGCCCAAGACCACCGTCAGCCGCAAGGTGCAGGAACTGGAAACGCGCCTGGGCGCGCGCCTGTTGCACCGGACCACCCGCCGCATCGGGCTGACCGAGGCGGGCTCGGTGTATCACGAACACTGCCAACGTATCGCCCGGGAGCTGGAAGAAGCCGAAAGCGCGGTCGGACAGCTGCAGTCCGGCCCACGCGGCTGGCTGCGTTTCACCGTGCCGTATTCGCTGGGTATCACCTGGATCGCGCCGCTGCTGGGCGAATTCCATGCGCAATATCCGGAGATCCAGCTGGACATGCACCTGGGCAACGAGAAGCTGGACCTGATCGGCGGCGAAGCCGACCTGGCACTACGCGTCGGTGCCCTGCCCGATTCGAACCTGGTCGCGCGCAAACTCGGCAGCCTGCGCACGCAGGTGTTCGCCAGCCCGTCCTATATCGAACGCTATGGCGAGCCGCTGCATCCGGACGAACTGCAGTTCCACCGCACCCTGGCGCTGCGCAAGAACCGCAACGTGCACAACAATCGCTTCTTCTGGTCGCTCAGCGATGGCAGCAACCTGCGCGATTTCCCGGTCAATCCGCTGATGGTGGCCAACGATCCGGCAGCGCTCAATGGAGCGGTGCTATGCGGCGAAGGCCTGCTGCTGACCGGCGACGTGATGGCCAAACCGTTCGTGCAATCGGGCCTGGTGCGCCGCGTACTCGCCGGCTGGACGGGGCCGGAAGTGGACTTCAATGCGGTGTTCGCAGGCGGCAAGCTGGTGTCGCCCAAGGTCCGCGCCTTCGTGGACTTTCTGGTCACGCGCATGAACTTCGACGCCGATTACATGATGGCGCAATGCCCAGCGCGGCTTGCGGCGCAGAAGGCCCACAGCGAGGCGGAGGTGGAAGTCGAACTGGAAGCCGAGCGTGCGGAAGGCAAGCGCATTCTGGAACACGTGACTGCGTAAGTCTGACTGAGATGACGCACTGAGGAGATCCTTCTCCCACTGGGAGAAGGAAACTGGATCCAGCAAGCAGCACTTTGCGAACCGTGGGTCGACACCATGAAAACAGGCCGCTGTCGCGGCCTGTTTTCATGGTGCTGGGGCGCTGGCGAATCACTCGCCGTGCCACGCAGGATGACCGCCGCTCAACGCATACCGGTATTGCTGGCAGCAGCGCCTTCGGCACGCAACGGAATCAAGCGGATTTCGACACGGCGGTTCTGCGCACGACCGGCGTCGGTGCTGTTGTCGGCGATCGGGTAGCGCTTGCCGGCGCCCATGGTTTCCATGCGCTCCCGCTGCACGCCCTGCGCGGTGAGGTACTGCGCCACCGCGCCGGCACGTTCTTCCGACAGACGCTGGTTGACTGCGTCGCTGCCCACGCTATCGGTATGGCCCACCACTTCCACCATGGTCTGATTGTACTCGCGCAGCGTCGAGGCAACCCCGTTGAGCGCACTGTAGAACTGCGGCTTCAACGCAGACTTGCCAAAGTCGAAGGTGATGCCATCGGGCAGGTTCAAGGTGATGTTGTCGCCCTGGCGTTGCACGTCGATACCGGTGTTGGCGGTGCGCTCGCGCAGCGCGCGCTCCTGGCGATCCTGGTACTGGCCCACCGCCGCACCACTCAGCGCGCCGATACCGGCGCCGATCATCGCGTGCTGGCGACGCTCGGTGGCGCTGTCGCCGGTGAGCAGGCCCGCAGCCACACCGATGGCAGTGCCGATCAGCGCATTGCGGCCGGTGCGATTCTGCTGTTGCGTCTGATCGCCGTACTGATCGCGCTGCACGTACGAACCGCCGGTGGCGCAGGCCGACAATGCGATCGCGCTGGCCAGGGCAACGGCAAGACTCTTGGTGGCTGCTGAGGACATGGTGGTCTCCTATCGCCGGATCGTCCGGCACTCAATCGTGTCGGCGAGGATAAACAGCGCCGCGCGACTGCTACATGATGAAAACGCGGGTGGGACGCGCGCAGCTGGCTCTCCATTCAGGAAAACGTTTTCGCAGCGCTCTTGAGGACGCGCGATATCGATCGCCGCAGCCCCAGGGTCGTGGACGCGCGCGATCGCGCATGCCATCCGGCGACTGGGGCGGGTGGTCAGGCGCGGGTTCGCAGCGAATGCAATTGCCGCAGCGCAATCCGTCGCTCTCCATCAACTGCATCGACGAAGCGACATCCGGTGGCGGTGCACAGGCTCCCAGCGATCGCGCTCTACCGGGCGACAGCGTGCTTCCACCACGGCAACGTCCTAACCCCGCGTCTTCGCGTACGCCGCAAGAGCAGCGTCGCGTCCTTCGGCCAGCCCGATGATCGGCGAACGTGGATACTGCGGCGCCAGACGCACCAGCGACGCCGGATGCTGCCAGGGCGCGAAACGCTCCTTCACCGCGAGTTTGCCCAGCTCGGGCACCCAGCGCCTGATATAGGCAGCCTGCGGATCGAATTTTTCCGCCTGCGTCACCGGATTGAACACGCGAAAGTAGGGCGCAGCATCGGCACCGGTACCGGCCACCCATTGCCAACCGAGCGTGTTGTTGGCCAGGTCCGCATCCACCAGCGTGTCCCAGAACCAGCGCGCGCCTTCGATCCAGTGCATGCGCAGATGCTTGCACAGCAGACTGGCCACGATCATGCGCACGCGATTGTGCATCCAGCCGGTCTGCCAGAGCTGGCGCATGCCGGCATCGACGATGGGTATGCCGGTGCGGCCGCGTTGCCAGGCCTGTAGCGCGACCGGATCGACCTTGGCCCAGTCGAACCCTTCGAAGCGGGGATTGAGATTCTGGTTGGTGGTGTCCGGGAAGTGATGCAGCAGGTGGTAGGCGAAGTCGCGCCAGCCCAATTGGCGGATGTAGGCATCGACCTGCGCGCTATTGCGCGCATTGCGCTGCGCGTTCAATGCACTGGCGATGCGCCATGGCGCGATCTCGCCGAAGTGCAGATGCGGCGACAATTGCGAGGTGCCGACGCGGTCGGGCCGGTCACGATCGGCCTGATAGCCGGCAAGCGCGCCGTCGATGAAGATTTCCAGCATCTCGTGCGCCCCCGCCTCGCCGGGCTGCCAGTGCTCCCAGAAGCCCTGATCCCAGCTCAGCGCCGGCACCAGCCCCAAGGTTTCCAGCGCGTCGCTCTTCAGTCTGGCGGGCAGCGGCGGCAGGCTGCGCGGCGCCGGCACTGCGTCGGGCAACTGCAGCTGGGTCAGCGCATTGCGCCAGAACGGGGTGAACACCTTGTACGGGCCGCCCTGCTGGGTGGTCAATTGCCAGGGTTCGAGCAGCAGCGCGGCGTTGCAACTTTGCACTTCGATGCCACGCTCGCGCAGGTCGCGTTTGATCTGCGCATCGCGCGGCTGGGTGGCCGGCTCGTACTTGCGATTCCAGTACACCGCCACCGCGCCGGTCTGCTGGATCACCTCATCGAGCACCTGCGCACTGTTGCCGGCGCGGATCACCAGGCCGCTGCCCAGCGCGCGCAGGGACACGTCCAGCGACGCCAGCGAGCGATGCCGCCAACTGCGCGACGCCGCCCCCGGCGTCCACTCGCCTTCTTCGTGCGGCGCATCGATATAGAGCGGGATCGGATGGTGCCCGGCATCAAGTGCGGCACGCAGGGCCGGATTGTCTTCCAGGCGCAGATCGCGGCGGAACCAGACGATGGCGTATGACATGCGGACTCGGCAGCGGCGGCAAGGCTGCGCAGCATAAGCCAGCAGATGCAACGATGGCGCGATGCGGCGGCGGGCGTTTCTTGCCGGCAAGGACCCTGCAGCAAACCCTCGGCCTCGGTCGAGTGCGCGGTGCCCTCACCGCTCCAGACAGTTGGCTGGTGCTTTTTTGAAAGTTCTACGCACCGACCAACTTGACTGGTCCCTGCCCGCTCACCGTCGCGCACGCTCTATACCCGAAACATCCGCACCGTACCCGCGCAAAGCCGCCGCCCCTCCCCCGCGTAGCGGCGAGCGCAATCGTCATGTGATCGACGCCATGACCTGCCGCCTACTCGAAACTGCCCACCGAATCGTGCGCCAGATTGTCGAAGCGGGTGTATTCGCCGAAGAACTTGAGTTTGCACGAGCCGGTCGGGCCGCCGCGGTGCTTGCCGATGATGATCTCGGCCAGGCCCTTGTCCGGCGAGTTTTCCTTGTTGTAGTAGTCGTCGCGGTAGATGAACACGATCATGTCCGCGTCCTGCTCGATCGCGCCGGATTCGCGCAGGTCGGCCATCACCGGGCGCTTGTCGGTGCGGGTTTCCAGCGAGCGGTTGAGCTGCGACAAGGCGATCACCGGCACATTGAGTTCCTTGGCCAGACCCTTCAACGAGCGCGAAATTTCCGAAATTTCGGTGGCACGGTTTTCGCTGTTGCCCGGCACCGACATCAGCTGCAGGTAGTCGATGACGATCAGGCCCAGATCGTGTTCGCGCTTGAGTCGGCGGCACTTGGAACGCAGCACTTCCGGCGACACGCCTGGGGTGTCGTCGATGAAGATCTTGGTTTCCTTCAGCATCTTGATCGCGCCGGTCACGCGCGCCCAGTCCTCGTCTTCCAGCGCACCGGTACGCAGGCGCTGCGCGTTGATGCGGCCATTGGAAGAGATCAGGCGCATCGCCAGCTGCGATGCCGACATTTCCATCGAGAACACCGCCACGCCCTTCTTGGACTTGATCGCGGCGTACTCGGCGATGTTGAGCGCGAAGGTGGTCTTGCCCATGGCCGGGCGGGCGGCCAGGATGATCAGGTCGGTCGGCTGCAGGCCGGCGGTCATCGCATCGAAATCGTTGTAGCCGGTGGGCAGGCCGGTGATGTTGCCGCCGTTCTCGAAGCGGTTGCGCAGTTCTTCGAAGGCGTCCTTCAACGCACCGGGCATGGCCACGAAGTCGGTGCGCCCGCGCGCGCCCGCCTCGGCGATCTGGAACACGGCTTTTTCCGCGGCCGACAGCAGCTCCACGCTCTCGCGGCCTTCGGGCTGGAAACCATCGTTGACGATGGTGGTGCCCACCTCGATCAGCTGCCGCAGCACCGCCTTGTCGCGTACGATTTCCGCATAGGCAGTGATGTTGGCTGCCGACGGCGTGGTACTGGCCAGCTCGATCAGATAGGCGCCATCGCCCACCTGCTCCAGCTTGCCCTGCGATTCGAACCACTCGCCCAGGGTCACCGCATCGAACGGGCGATCCTTCTCCGCCAGCTCGCGGATGGCACGATAGATCAACCGGTGGTCGCGCCGGTAGAAGTCGTTCTCGGTGAGTTGATCGTTGACCCGGTCGAACGCCTCCGGTGCCAGCATCAGCCCGCCCAGCACCGCCTGCTCGGCCTCGACCGAGTGCGGCGGTACCCGCAGCTGATCGAGCCGCGGCTCGGGACGATCGTAATCGTCGTCGCGATCGCGATTGCGCTTGGAACGGAAACCAGGACGAGCGGACATGGACAAACAGACCTGACGCGGGAGACACGAGGGCAGGAAGCATAGTCATCGGCGCAGCCGACGACCATGCACAACTCTGTGGATAACTGGTGGACAGCCGGTGCATCGGCGTTGTAAGCCGCCCCTGTCGCATCGGCTGCGATCCTTGCCCCATCTGGCTCTGCGCGCACCGCCGCGTCTGCTGCGGCCGCGCCAGCGGACCGGCGCGTGCTGTGATCAACTCAGCGCTGCAGATGCCCGACCAGGCCCAAGTAGGCGTCGACGAAGCCCTGCAGGAACTTGCGGCTATCCGGATTGGCGATGCTGTCGTCCGGCCCGAACAGGCCATCCTTGTACTGCAGGAACACCTCCGGCTGGCCGAGCACATGCATGTTCAGATAGGCGAGCACGTTGCGCAGATGCTGCTGCGCGGTGGCGGTGCCGATCGCGCCGACCGAGATGCCGACCACGGCCGCCGGCTTGCCGGAGAACGCGCTGTCGCCGTAGGGGCGCGAGCCGGTGTCCAGCGCGTTCTTGAGCACTCCGGGGATCGAGCGGTTGTATTCGGGCGTCACGAACAGCACCGCGTCGGCAGCGCGGATCTGCTGCTTCAGACGCGTGCCTTCGGTCGGAAAGTCGCCGTCGCGATCCTGGTTGTAGAGCGGGATATCGCCGATCTCCACGTACTCGAACACCGCCTTGTCGCCGGCCAGATGTTCCAGCGCGCGTGCGAGCTGACGGTTGTACGACTCTTTGCGCAGGCTGCCGACCAGCACCGCGACGGTGATCTTGCTCATTGAACGCTCCATTGGGGACCAGTGCCGGACTCTAGTCGGCAATGCGCACACGAGCGGTGAAGCGGCTCGCTCAGCGACCGATCGCCGCGCGCTGCGCGCGCCAGTGCGCCTGCCAGGCCTGGAACATCAGCACCGTCCACAGATGCGTATGCCACTTGCGCTCGCCCCCGTTGAAGTCGCGCCATAGCCCGGCCACGGTGTCGGCAGCGAAGACTCCCTCGCATGCGAGCGTGCCGTGTGCCAGTAGATCGTCCGCCCAGCCGTTCAGATCCCCACGCAGCCAGGCGCTGACCGGCGCACCGAAGCCCCGCTTGCCGCGATAGACCATCGCATCGGGCAGATAGCGCCGCAGCACGCGCTTGAGCAGGTACTTGCTGACGCCGTCGCGGTACTTGAGCGACAACGGCAGCGACCAGGCGAACTCGGCCACGCGCCAGTCCAGCAGCGGCGCACGCGCTTCCAGGCCCACCGCCATGGTGGTCCGGTCCACCTTGCAGAGCAGATCGTCGGGCAGGTAGGCAGCGAAGTCGGCCAGCATCATCGCGTCGGCCGGCGTGCCCGACCCGTGCAACGGATCGGCCAGGCTGTAGAAGCTGTCCGGCTCGGTCGCGCCCAGGACCACGGCGGCCGGATCGCGCCAGCGCGAAATGCGGTTGCGGTAGATGTCGCCGATGCCGCGCGCGCCGGCCTCGGCCACCAACGCGGCCAGGCCGCCGGTGCGCGAGGACTCGCCGGCATTGCGCGCGGCCACCGCCATCAGCCGGCGCAGCGGACCCGGCACCAGCCCGTGCATGCGCCAGTTGCGCAACGCGCGCTGGTAGCGGCCATATCCGAAGAACAATTCGTCTCCGCCATCGCCGGACAGCGCCACCGTCACCCCACCGCGCGCCAGCCGCGCCACCAGCGCGGTGGGCACCTGCGAGGCATCGGCGAAGGGCTCGTCGAACATGTCCGGCAAGCCGGGCACCACCGCCAGCGCATCGGCGCCGCTGACGTAGAGCTCGGTGTGGTCGGTCTGCAGATGGGTGGCCACCTCGCGCGCCAGCGGCGCCTCGTCGTGATGCGAGCCCTCGAAGCCGATGCTGAAGGTATGCACCGGCTGCGCGCTCTGCGCCTGCATCATCGCGGTGACGATGGACGAATCGGTGCCGCCGGAAAGGAACACGCCCACCGGCACGTCGGCCACCATGCGCAGCGCCACCGCATCGCGCAGCACGCCGTCCAGCTGCTCTTCGGCCTGCGCCTCGGTGCCGGCGAACGGCGCCGCCAAGGCGCGCTGCATCGCTTCGCGGGCATTCCAGAATGGTTGCTGCGCCTGATCGGGGCGATGTGCGGCTGCCCCGGCGACCACGGTCTGCGCATCCATCCGCAGCACCCGGCCCGGCATCAGCTTGAAGGTACGCTCGTGGATGCAGGCCGGCGCCGGGATGTAGCCCAGCCGCAGCAACAGCGTCAGTGCGTTGCGGTCGACGCCGTTGTCGAAATCCGGATGCTGCCACAGCGCCTTGAGCTCGGAGCCGAACACCAGGGTGTCGCCGGCCCAGCCGTAGTACAGCGGCTTCTTGCCCACGCGATCGCGCGCCAGGAACAGGCAGTTGTCGCGCTCGTCCCACAGCGCGATGGCGAACATGCCGTTGCAACGGGCCAGGGTGTCGTCCAGCCCCCACTCCACCACGGCCGCCAGCAGCACCTCGGTATCGGAATGGCCACGAAAGCGATGCCCCAGCGCGGACAGGGCACCGCGCAATTGCGCGAAGTTGTAGATCTCGCCGTTATAGGCCAACACGTAGCGGCCATCGGCCGAGCGCATCGGCTGGTGCCCCAACGGCGACAGGTCCAGGATGCTAAGACGCTGATGCGCCAACGCCACGCCGGCCTGCGCGTCGCACCAGGTGCCTGCGTCGTCCGGGCCGCGGTGGCGCAATGCCGCGCCCATCGGCCGCACCAGAGCCTCGAGGTGTTCGCCATGCAGGCGCGGCGACGCCAGTAGCAGTCCTGCCAGTCCGCACATCGTCAGCGCCCCTGCGTGCCGGCGGGGAGGCCGGCGACCGCAGCCAGGCGCGCGCCTGGCTGTCGACCCGAATGCCTGGCATCCATCGGCGCGCGAGGACCACCCGACATCATCGACGCGGCCATCGTCCGGTCCCTGGCGACTGCGGCTGCACGGCTCATGCCGCAACCACCGCAGGCGCCGGCATCGCTACGAATCCGGGCAGCTGCTGCACGCGCTGCAGCCAGCCGCCGATCGCCGGCCAGCGCTGCAGGTCGAAGCCGCCATCTTCGGCGCAATGGGTATAGGCGAACAGCGCGATGTCGGCGATACCGTAATCGCTGCCGGTGAACCAGGCGTGCTGTTGCAGATGCTGGTCCATCACCGCCAGCGCCTGCTCACCGCGCACGCGCAGCTGCGGCAGTTCGCCGCGGCGCGCCGCATCGCGCGGTGTCCACAGGCTGATGAAACGCGCCACCGCCACGTACGGCTCGTGGCTGTACTGCTCGAAGAACATCCAGCTCAGCGCCTGCGCACGCTGCCACGCATCGGTCGGCAGGTACGGCGTGCCTTCGGCCAACCAGAACAGGATGGCATTGGATTCGGTCAGCACGCGGCCATCGTCGCGCTCGACCATCGGCACCTTACCGTTGGGATTCTTGGCCAGGTATCCGGGCGTACGGGTCTGACCGGCCACGCTGTCGACTTCCACCCAGTGGTAGCGGCTACCCAGTTGTTCCAGCAGCAGACGTACCTTGTAGCAGTTGCCGGAACTGGACATGCCATGGACGGTCAACGGGGGACGCACGGTCGACATCAAGCTGGCTCCACGGCAGCGATGGGGGGCTGGCAGTGTCACAGCCCCGGGGGTGTTTGCAAAGCCCTGCACCGATTCTGCGGCAAGGCCTCGCCGCGGTGCGTGCACCGCCGGCCGCGTGGCTCAGCGCATCACCACCAGCGCCACCGGCACACCCAGCACGGCGACCAGCATGCCCAGCACCGACACGGTCAATGCCAGCGCACCGAAGGCGCGCGCGCGGGTGCAGCCGGTGGCACCGGCAACCGCCTGGACCGCAGCGGTCGACCACCACAGCCCGCCGAGCAGCATCAGCAGCACCGCCATGGCCACCTGCGCCAGCCCGGCTGGATCGTGGACACCGGTCCCGAGCAGGACGCGATCGCCACCGAGCGCGGCCAGCGCCGCCAGCAGGCAGACCAGCCATGGCAACGCGCTGCCCAGCAGCGCCGGCAGCAACGCATCGAGCTGCGCCACGCCGCCCATCCAGCGCAGCATCCGCTGCAACAGCACGCAGCCCACCAGCGCACTGGCCAGCATGATCGCCACGGCGATGGCGTGCACCCACAGCGGCCGCGGCGACACCCACATCCAGCTCGAGAGCATCAGGATCAGGCCGAACACGCACCACGCGCTCCGGCGCGCGCCGGCCTGCATCTGCAGGCGCTGCGCAACCGCGTGCGGATCGAACAGCATCCCGCCCAAGCCCCCGCCGCGCCACCAGGCCAGGCATGCCAGCACCAGCACGATCAGCGCCAGCAGCCCCACCAGCGGATACTCCAGCGCACGCCAGTCGGCCGCTTGCATGCGCCGCTGCGGTTCGAAATCGTGATTGAAGTACAGCAGGTCGCGTGCGCGTTCCATGTCGGCTGCGGCGCGCGCCACCCCATCGGCGGGAATCCGGTCGGTGAAGCGCTGCCATTGACCGACGATGCGCAGACGCCCCTGGTGCATCGTGATCGTGCGCGAGAAGCGGAACCAGGGATTGGAGACGACCTGGGTCTGCGCTTTCAACCGCACCGGCGGATCGACCTGCACATCGATGGTCTGACGCGCCAGCTGCGGTCCGCCCAGCGCCAGCGGCGTTTTGCGCGCGCCCTTGGGCAGGGCATCCATCCAGTCGGCAAGCTGAAACAAGGGGAAGCCAACTTCGTCGCCCTCCTTGTCCGGCCATTGCAGCCGGTAGGTCTCGTGCGTGCGCACGTTCAACGCGTCGGCCGCGTCGATGGTCGGCGGCTCGACCTGGGTGAGCGCGGTGTAGTACTGCTGCATGAAGTCCAGGTACTGCTCGCCGACCGCCTGTGCGCCCTCGTTCTCGAAGCTGGCGGCCACGCGCTCGCCGCGGCCCTGCCGATACGTGGTATCGACGGTAAAGGTCGCCACACGCTGCGGTTTGCGCAACGACATCACGACGTCTTCGTGCACCTCGACCTGCGGCAATGCCGGCATCGGTGCCGGTACCTCGACCAAGGTCGCCTGTCCGGCCAACACCGGCAGTCCACGCACGAACGGCAGCGGCCGGCGCTGTGCCAGCGGGCCGTCCTCGCGGTCGCGGGTGGCATCCACCCAGACGGCGCCTTGCGGCAGATGCGCGCGCACCACGACATGATCGAACGCGTACGGGCTGGGCAGGCGCTTGTCCAGCACCCCACCCTTGTCGCTGCTGACCAGCACCGGCTCGGCGCGGATACCGGCCAGTTGCAGCAGGGCGACCAGCAAGGTCGCCTTGTCCTTGCAGTCGCCATAGCGGTTGCGCAGGGTCGCTTCCGGGGCATGCGGCGCGTGCGAGTTCTCGCCCATGTCCAGGCCGAGGTAGCGGATCTCGCCCTGGACGAAGGCCACCGCGCGCAGCAGCGCGCCTTGTGGGTCCTCGCGGCGCAGTTGCAGGCTCTGCGCCATGTCGGCAGCCACCTGCGCGTTCTGGAACCGGTCCGGATACAAGCGTGTCGCCCAGTCCGCCACCGCCGCCCAGCTGCCGGCGGTGGAGATCTCGATCATCCCGTACGGATCGATGTCGTCGGGCGCGTGTTTTTCCGGCCGCGCGGCCGCCACGTTGCTGGCCGCAATGTCCAGTGTCGCCACCGCACCGGCGGTGTCGAGCTTGCGACTGAATCCAGGCGCACTGATCCGCCACTGCAGCGCCATGCCGGCCGGGTAACGCAGGCGCACGCGGCGGTCGCCCAGGGGCACGCCGTAGCGCGCGTCGAATACATCGTAGTAGCCCTTGCCGAACACCGGATTGGAGCCGGTGACGGTGGTCGCATAATCGACCCGATCGCCGACCCGCAGATCGGGCACGGTAATCGACAGTGTCGAGGCGCCATCGAGCAAGCCATTCTCCAGCCCGCTCTCGCGGCGCAAGCGGGCGTAATGTGCGCGATCGCGCATATCGATGCGCCTGCCCTCGCGCCACACGTCCAGGCTGTTGAGCTCCAGGCGCTGGTAAAGCGGGTGGTAATCGATGGAGATCTGCCCGGCCTCGTCCAGGCTCCTGGCCTGCCGCACGGTGTAGCTCAGCCGTCGATACGCGCGCACTGCACGGCCGGTCAGATCGACCTGATCGGACACCAACTCGTAGCGCAACCCACCCGCGCCAGGCACCGCGGCGGGCACCGCATCGGACACCACCCAACCCGGTGCCGGCGCCATGCGCGGCGCATCGCTGGCCTGCGCGGGCGCGATCGTCGCCACCACAGCCACGCACAACATCCACATCACGCCACCCAGGCGTCGCTCCACCTCCCTGCCGATCAACGCCCGCTCCTTGTCAAAACGCGTTGAGTCCCGTCAACGCACGGCCCACCACCAGCTGATGCACGGTCTCGGTGCCCTCGTAGGTGATCACCGATTCCAGGTTCAGCGCGTGCCGGATCGCCACATGGTCGGTGGTGATGCCGGCCGCGCCGAGCAGGTCGCGGCAGTCGCGCGCCACGTCCAGCGCCATGCGGCAATTATTCCATTTCGCCAGCGAGATCTGTTCCGGCCGCACTGCGCCTGCGTCCTTCAGGCGGCCGAGCTGCAGCGCCAGCAACTGCGCGGTCGAAATCCGCCGCGCCATGTCGGCCAGCCGGATCTGCGCGCTTTGCGTGGCCGCCAGTGGCCGGCCGAACAGGATGCGCTCGCCCGCGTGGGCCAGCGCTTCGCGCAGGCAGGCCACCGCCGCACCGATCGCCCCCCAGGCAATGCCGTAACGCGCCTGACTGAGGCACCCCAAGGGCGCCTTCAGCCCGGCCGCGTCCGGCAGGCGCATCTGCTCGGGCACGAACACATTGTCCAGGAACAGTGCCGAGGTGACCGATGCGCGCAGACTCATCTTGTGCACGATGTCCTGCGCGCTGAATCCGGGGCTGTCGGTGGGGACCAGAAACCCGCGCACACCGTCGTCGGTGTGGGCCCAGATGATGGCCAACGCGGCGATGCTGCCGTTGGTGATCCACATCTTTGCGCCATTCAAACGCCAGCCGTCGCCCTCGCGCACCGCGCGCGTGCTCATCGCCGCCGGGTCCGAGCCGCCCTGCGCCTCGCTCAGGCCGAAACAGCCGATCACCCGACCCGCCGCCATCTCCGGCAACCAGCGCCGACGCTGCTCGTCGCTGCCATAGGCGTGGATGGGATACATGCACAGCGAGGACTGCACGCTGACGAAACTGCGCAGGCCGCTGTCGCCACGTTCCAGTTCCTGGCAGATCAGCCCGTAGGACACCGCGCCCAATCCCGCACCGCCGACCTCTGCCGGCAGGCTGGCACCCAGCAAGCCAAGCGCTGCCAGCTCCGGCACCCATTCGCGCGGGAAGCGCCCCGCGTCGAAGGCGGCACCGATCGCCGGCAGCACACGGGCATCGGTAAAGCGCGCCACCGCGTCCTGCACGGCCCGCTCGTCCTCGCTCAGCAGCGCGCGCACATCGAACATGTCATCGCAACGCACCGGCATCTCCGCTCCTCGCATCAGAAGGCGCCGATTATCTGCCACTTGCCGGCCCGGTGGCGCGCCGTAGCCGTTGGCGGTTCCCGGCGCAAAAAAAGAGCCGGCGGCGCCGGCTCTTTCTTCTGCAATGCTTCCAGTCCGATTACTGGCGGCTGGTGCCCATCTCGTCGCGGCGGAAGCCCGCGTCGCCGGCTGCCGAGGCCGTCTGGGTGACCAGCTGACCATCGACCACCGGCAGACGATCACTGGTCGGCCGATCATTCATGCGCACGGTCTTCTCGAAACCGTCGTAGCGGTAGGTCACGTCGTAGCCCACCGTGTTGTCGGCATCGCCCAGCGAGATGCGCTCGCCCGGCTTGCTGTCCATCCGCATGGTGCCGGTGGTGCCATCGGCGTTGCGGTAGGTCACGTCGTAGCCCACCACGCGCGAGGACTGCGAATTGGCGTTCTCGGTATGGCACTGGCGTTCGGTACGGTCGACCACGCGTCCGCCGACATGATTACGGTCGACCCGGTTGCCGATGAAGCCGCCACCCACTGCACCCGCAGCGGTCGCCAGCTTGCGACCGTTGCCGCCGCCCACCTGGTTGCCGATCAGACCGCCGATGACGGCGCCAGCCACGGTGCCGCCGACGTTGCCGTCGCGCTCGGGCAGCCGTTCCTGCACGACCACGTCGCGGCAGACTTCGCGCGGCGACGAGCTGGTGGTGGTTTCGCGGATCGCGCTGCTGTTGATCACCTGCGCATACTGCGGCTCGCGCTGGGTGATCGGTGCCACCTTGACCACGTCGGCGTATTCCAGGCCACGCGGAGCCGGCTGGCCGTTGGCGACGAAATCGCCGGAGGACGGACGATTGTTCATGAAGGCCGCAGTGGCAACGCCCCCGACCAGCAAGGCACCGGCAGCGACCAGTATAGTTGTCGTATTGCTCTTCATGACCAGCTCCCTGCGGACCCGCCGCGTTGTTGACGGCGTGATTCCAGCATGGGAACCCTGAACGAAAACGCGCTCGCTCATGAACGCGGCGGTTAAGTTCAGCTAGCGGTTACTTCATGCACTTCTAACAGCAGGAGCCGAGGCATGCCGAAACCATTGACCGCACGCGCGCTGGAGTGGGCCGGCCGACTGCGCTACCCCACACTGTTCAAGTTGGCGGCGATCCTGTTCGCGGTGGACCTGTTGTTGCCCGATCCGCTGCCTTTCCTGGACGAACTGCTGTTCGGCCTCACGACACTGCTGCTGGCGAACTGGAAAACCCGCAAAGCGCCGCTCCCCGCAGCGTCGCGCCACAGCTGATGGAACTGGTCGACAGCCACTGCCATCTGGACGCCGGCGAATTCGACCACGACCGCGCCGCAGTCATCGCCCGCGCACGCGCGGCCGGCGTGGTGCAACAGGTGGTGCCGGCCATCAGCGCCGCCAGCTGGACGGGCCTACGCGCGGTCTGCGCGCAGGCACCCGGGCTGCATGCGGCCTATGGCCTGCATCCGATCTTCCTGGATCAACATCGTCCCGAGCATCTGGAGGTCCTGGCCGACTGGATCGAGCGCGAGCGCCCCTGCGCCATCGGCGAGTGCGGGCTGGATTACTACCTGGATGGCCTGGATGCGCAGGCGCAGCGCAGCTATTTCGATGGCCAGCTGCAACTGGCCAAACGGTACGACCTGCCGTTGATCGTGCATGCACGTCGTGCCACCGAAGAGGTCATCGCCCGCATCAAGGCGGTCGGCGGCCTGCGCGGCGTGGTGCACAGCTTTGCCGGCAGTCCGGAACAGGCCCGGCAACTGTGGAACCTGGACTTCCTGATCGGCCTCGGCGGGCCGGTCACCTATCCACGGGCCAATCGCCTGCGCGGCCTGGCGGCGAGCATGCCGCTGCGCTATCTGCTGCTGGAAACCGATGCACCCGACCAACCCGACGCAGGCAATCGCGGCCAGCGCAATGAGCCGGCCTTTCTGCGCACGGTGCTGGATTGCATCGCGCAACTACGCGGGGACGATGCCGCCAGCGTCGCCGCACAGACGACGGCCAACGCACGCAGCTTGTTCGGCTTGCCGGCGGCGTGAGGCCACCGGGCGTTACGCCCGGCGATTTACGATGCCGCGGCAATGCCAGCCGACGGGCTGATCGCGCCAGCCTTCGACTTGGGTTTGAGCAGCATCTCCAACGCCTTGCCCACCGCCACGAACGCGAAGGTACCGGTGATATGCGTGGCCGCTCCCAGCCCGGCACCGCAATCGAGCTTGAGCGTGGCATCGGCATCGAGTTGCGGGCGAATGCCGCACACGCTGCCGTCGGCCTGCGGATACTTGACGTTCTCCAGCGAATACACCGCCGGCACGCCGAAGTAGCGTTGCGGGTTCTTGGGGAAGTTGAACTCGCTGCGCAGCTTTTTGCGGATCAGTGCCAGCATCGCATCGTGCTCGGTACGCGAGACGTCGCGCACCCGCACCAGGGTGGGATCGGTGCGTCCGCCAGCAGCACCCACGGTCAGCAGCGGCAGCTTGCGCCGACGGCACCACGCAATGGTTTCCACCTTGACCCGGAAGCTGTCGCAGGCATCGATCACCAGATCGAAGCCATCGCCCAGCAGGGTGTCGATATTGCCGGCGGTGAGGAAGGACTCCACCGCTTCGGCGTCCATCTCCGGATTGATCGCCACGCAGCGTTCGGCCATTGCCTGCGCCTTGTTGCGCCCATACTGCCCGGCCAATGCCGGCAGTTGCCGATTGGTGTTGGACACGCACAGATCGTCGGCATCGATCAGGCGCAGATGGCCCACGCCCGTGCGTGCCAGCGCCTCCACCACCCACGAGCCCACGCCACCCATGCCGACCACAGCCACGCGGCAGGCGGCCAGGCGCTCCACCGTGCCGACTCCATACAGCCGGTCGATACCGGCAAAGCGTTCACGCCATTGTGCTTTCATCGACTTATTTTACGCGCGCCATCCGCGGCGCGTCCGCCCAACCGCCCGCCTTGCTGCCGGAGCACGCGACATGACCGACTCCCCTGCCCCTCAATCGCGCGCGGCGCGCTACGCCTTCATGCTGGTGCTGGGCGTGCTGATCGGACTGGTGGCAACGGTGATGGTGGCGCGCGTGCTGCAGGCCCGACGCGACCCGATCCCCGACAGCCTGATGCAGGTGATGGACTATCAACTGCGCGCGCTGCGGCTGCCCCCCGGCAGCGCATGCACGCCGGCGCAGCAACAATCGCGGGTGCGCACCTTGCGCCTGCTTGCCGCCGACCTGGAGCCTGCGTTCGCAGGCCTGGGAGAGGACCGCCGCTTTGGCGAGCACGCCCAGGCCCTGCGTGCGGTACTCGACCGCGCCCAGGCCATGCGCGCGGCCGATTGCGCGGCCTTGGCCGATCTGCACGACCAGGTCGCCGCGGCCTGCGATGCCTGTCATCGCGATTTCCGGTGAAGCCGACGCTCGGGTTTCGTTAAGCCTGGAGTGACCCAGTTGGCAGACCGTTCACCCGGACCATCACAGGATGACGTCGCCGCGGCCTCGACCGCCTTCAGAACCACCCCGGAGACACCACGATGAAGACCCGACTGCTCGTTATCGGCCTGGCTGCAACCGCAACCCTGGTTGGCTGCGCCACCTCTCAACCTCAGTACGGCAGCTATCGCGGCGATCGCGGCTATGACCGGGGTTACTCGCAGCCTGCACCACGCTGTGTGGATTGCGGCATCGTGACCCGCATCGACGAAGTCGGCCCCACCCGCACGGCCCCGACCGGTACCGGTGCAGTGCTGGGTGGCATCGTGGGCGCGGTGGCCGGCCGCCAGATCTCCAAGGAGACCGGCGGCAGCAAGGGCAACAAGAATGTCTCGGCCGTCGCCGGCGCGGCGGCTGGCGCGCTGGCCGGTAATGCCATCCAGAACAACGTCACCAGTTCCAGCTTCGATGTGCAGGTGCGTATGGACGACGGCCGCGTGATCGTGGTGAATCAGCGCGACCTGGCCGGCGTGCGCGAAAACGCCTATGTGCGGGTGGTCAACGGCCGCGTCGTGCTGCGCTGATCGGAACCAGCGTCGGCGATACACAGCAAAAAGGCCCGGTGACGGGCCTTTTTGCTATCTGCGATACCAGTGACCGATCGTGCGGTTCAAACCACCTGCACCGCATCGGCCTGCAGTCCCTTCTGTCCCTGCACAACGGTGAAGCTGACCTTCTGCCCCTCCTTGAGACTCTTGAAGCCCTGGATCTGGATCGCGCGAAAATGCACGAAAACATCTTCGCCGTTCTCGCGGCTGATGAATCCAAAGCCTTTGGCATCGTTGAACCACTTCACGACACCGTGTTCGCGTTCGATGTTGGACATCTCGACTGACTCCCTACGACACTGTGATGGACTGGCGGTGGTGGCTGTGATTGCAAGGAGGAAGCGAGGTACGAGGATGTAGCGGATCGGCCGATCTACCCATCAGGCCACGATTCACGGTGACCTTTGCAAACAGCAGCGGCTGCAACTTAACCCGCGCAAAACCAATTTTCAAGCACCCCTTGTGCAATCCCATCAAGTCTGAAATAGGACATTTTCGAAGCATTATGGATATCACCGTCGTCTACTACGTGTTGGCCGTAGCACTGGTGCTGGTGGGCCTGGCCGGGGTGATCCTGCCCGCGTTGCCCGGCTTGCCACTGGTCTTTGCCGGGTTGCTGCTGGCGGCCTGGGCCGACGGCTTCGCTCACGTGGGATGGATCCCATTGCTCGTTCTCGGGCTGATCACTGGGCTGTCGTTCCTGATCGACTTTCTGGCCACCGTGTACGGCGCCCGCCGCGTGGGTGCCAGCAAGGCCGCATTGTGGGGATCGGTGATCGGTGCGTTCGCCGGACTGCTGTTCATGCCCATCGGCTTGTTCGTCGGGCCATTCGCCGGTGCCTGGCTGGGCGAATACCTGCAGACGCGCAAGACCGATCGAGCCACCAAGGTCGGGGTCGGCACGTGGCTGGGCATCGTCTTGGGCACTGCCACCAAGCTGGCATTGGGGCTATGCATGCTCGGCGTGTTCGCGATCGCCTGGTTTTTTTGAGGCATCACGCGCCGTGCTCGCCACGCGCTCATCTGGGCGCGGGCGATAAACGACCCAGCATCGCTCACTAGCGCTCGCTGCGGCTGCACCCCAGGCGGGTGTTATGCCGCCGTATACACACTGCGTATGCAGACGCGACCGTTAAGCTAGCTGCTGTCGCGCCGGCCCGGCGCCCTCCTCGGCCCGAGCGCCATGCCCACCCATTCTTCTCGCTCCTACCTGTTGATCGCACTGGCAGCCGCCCCGCTGGCCCAGGCACAGGAAATCGCTCCACAACCGGCATCGCCACAGGCCTGCACCTCCGTCACCTCGGACGCCGCACGCCTGGCCTGCTATGACCAGGCCCTGGGCTACACGCCGCAGGCCACCCAGCAGGCAGACGCGGCAGCGCAGCTGGCCAAGCAGGCCGCCAAGCCGGAGGATGCGCGCACCCTCAGCCGCGTCGGCGATTTCTTTCGTGCCGAAGCGCAAGACAGGCCGATCGAGGAAGCGGTGGCCAATGCCGGACGTGGTTCGCTGCTGGACCGCCGTTGGGAGCTGGCCAAGGATTCCAAACTGGGCACTTTCCAGCTACGCGGCTACAAGCCGGTCTATCTGCTTCCCGCATTCTGGACCAGCGATACCAACCGCACGCCACAGTCGCTGAACCCCGCCAACTCGGTCAACACGCCGCAACAGCTGGACAGCGCCGAACTGAAGTTCCAGCTCAGCTTCAAGACCAAGGTGGCCGAGGATCTGTTCGGCGACAATGGCGACATCTGGATGGGCTATACCCAGAGCTCGCGCTGGCAGGCCTACAACTCGGAGGCGTCGCGCCCGTTCCGCGAGACCAATTACGAACCCGAAGCGATGCTGGTGTTCCGCAACAACTACAGCATCTTCGGCTGGAAGGGCCGTATGAGCGGCATCAGCCTCAACCACATGTCCAACGGGCGAGCCGACCCGTTGTCGCGCTCGTGGAACCGGGTGATCCTCAATATCGGACTGGATCGGGAGAACTGGGCGCTGACCCTGCGTCCGTGGTTCCGTATCAAGGAAGACCGCGCCGACGACAATAATCCGGACATCGAGGATTACATGGGGCGTGGCGATGCGACCCTGGTCTACAACAAGAACGGCCACGAGGTCGCCTTGATCGCGCGTCACTCGTTGCGCGGAGGCGATCGTTCACATGGTTCCGTGCAGCTGGACTATGGGTTTCCCATCAACAACCTGCTGCGCGGCCACGTGCAGGTGTTCGATGGCTACGGCGAAAGCCTGATCGACTACAACCACAAGGCCACGTATGTGGGCGTCGGCGTGTCGCTGCTGGAGTGGTTCTGAGCCAGGCACGATCCGTCCACGGCATACGGCGCACGCGACGCCCTGCCCTGCAGACATGACACACACGCAAAGAGCCGGCATCACTGCCGGCTCTTTGCGTTGCGCGGGAAGCTGCGAAACCATCGCCACGCCGGGTTGCGCAGCGCGGACTGCGCATTCCTGGCAGTCCGCATCACGCACCGCCAGCGGCGCACCATCGACTCAGACGTCGAAGAAATCCACCTTGCCGTCCTTCAGGGTGTAATAGGCGCCGACCACCTTGCAGGCGCCGGTGCGCAGGGGTTCGAGCAAGGCGGGTTCGGAAGCGCCGCGCAGACGATCGACGGTCCGCTTGACGTTGGCCTTCACGGAGGCAGCCAGCAGATCGTCGCTCCCCTTGCTCTTGGCCGTCAGCACCGCCGGAACGATGGGTTCGATCATGGCGCCGATCGCGCCCGGGAAGAACGCGTTCTGCTCCACCACCGAGACCGCCGCAGCCACCGCGCCGCAGCTCTCGTGGCCCATCACCACCACCAGCGGCACGCCGAGCTGACTCACTGCGTATTCGATCGAGCCCAGCGCCGTCGTATCGACGGTGTTGCCGGCATTGCGGACGATGAACATCTCGCCCAGTCCGCGGCCGAACAGCAGCTCCGGCGGTACGCGCGAATCCGAGCACGACACCAGGATCACGAACGGAGTCTGGCCCAACGCCAGTTCCAGGCGGCGGCGGCTGTCGGAGATGATCTTCTTGGGGCGGTTTTCCACGAAGGCGGCATTGCCGTCGCGCAGTATCTGCAGCGCCTGCTCGGCGTTGAGGTCCGTCTTCTTCGACGGGGCGGCGCGCACGGCAAATGGAAGCGACGCGGTAGCTGCGGCGATCGGCGCGCAACAGGCGCACTGCAGCAGTTTTCGACGGGATGCGGAATGCGACATGGCGAGCCCCTGCTCTCTGGTTGGTGCCGCGATCGTACTATGTGACAAACGCCGCAAAACGACCCAGAAGGAGGTAATGCGCACAAAACTTCGCAGTCGCCAGCCGCCGGTTCAGGTCCAGTCCGTCAGGCCCTCACGGCGATAGGTTTCCTGAAAGGCCGGGCGCGCTTTCATACGCTGCGCATGCGCCTGCAGCGCCGGCCAGGTATCGGTCGGTCGCGGCATGTTGCGCGACCAGCGCATCAACATGGTGAGCAGAAAGTCGGCCGCCGACAGCTGCCGGCCCAGCAGGTACGGGCCGTGCGCCTGCAGATACGCATCCACCTGGGTCCAGGCTGTCTCCAGCCGCGCGCGCGCCTGTACCTGTGCGTCTTCGGCACGCGCGGCACCGGCTGGTTCGTCAGGGTAGAACCAGGCGCGATAGGCCGGCTGCAAGGTATTGGCGCAGAAGAACATCCACTTGTAATAGTCGGCACGCTCGGGCGTACCGACAGGCGGTGCCAGGCCGGCCTGCGGGTACAGGTCGGCCAGGTGCAACACGATCGCCGCCGCTTCGGTCAGCACCTGCCCGTCCAGCACCAGGGTCGGCACCACGCCGGCTGGATTGAGCGCCAGATACTCCGGCGATTTCTGCTCGCGCCGGTCGAAGTCCAGCGGATGCAGCACGTGGGGAATGTCGAGTTCGATCAGCAGCCAGTGCACGACCAGGGCGGCGGTGCTGGGGGTGTGATACAGCGTGGCGACCATGCGCGCTCCGGATCAGGTGGTAGCAGGCCGCGACGCGTCGTTGCTGGACGGAATCAGCACCGTCGCCGCCTCTTGCTGTTGCGCCCCACTCAGGCTCAGGCACGACAGCAGCACGGTGCAGATGCGTCGGAGCATCCGTTCTGCTTGCGGACCCGCTGGTCCGCCGAGCATAGCCGCTTCCTGCGCGGCGGTACGCACCCGGGTGCGATGCATTTCCGTTAACGCTTCGTCGCGCCCGGGTGCGCTGTAACTGGGCCGTACTGCCGGTGGATTGTGCGACGCTGCGTGCGCTGCCTCGCCGTTCCGGGCCGGACGGTCGAAACGCACGCCGTCTGGTTGCCGCTCTGGCGAAGACGAGCGTTCGCAATAGCCGCCGTAAACGCCTGGTCCATGCCGCTTGCCGATACCGGCCACGCCAGCCCATCGGCCGCGCAGCCGGCTCGATTGCCGCGCTTACTCGACCACCACCGGAATCTTGCCGATACGCGACTGCCACTGGCGCGGGCCGGTCTTGTGCACCGACTCGCCGGTGGAATCCACTGCCACGGTGACCGGCATGTCCTTGACCTCGAATTCGTAGATCGCCTCCATGCCGAGATCTTCGAACGCCAGCACGCGCGCGGCCTTGATCGCCTTGGACACCAGGTAGGCCGAACCGCCGACCGCCATCAGGTACACCGCCTTGTTGTCGCGGATCGCATCGATGGCGGCATCGCCACGCTCGGACTTGCCGACCATGCCCAGCAGCCCGGTCTGTTCGAGCATCTGGCGGGTGAACTTGTCCATGCGCGTGGCGGTGGTCGGGCCGGCCGGGCCCACCACTTCATCGCGCACCGGGTCGACCGGGCCGACGTAATAGATGAAGCGATTGGTGAAATCGACCGGCAGGGTTTCACCCTTGTTGAGCATGTCGATCATGCGCTTGTGCGCGGCGTCGCGGCCGGTCAGCAGCTTGCCGTTGAGCAGGATCACCTCGCCCGGCTTGAAGCTGGCCACTTCTTCGCGGGTGATGGTATCCAGGTTGACCCGGCGCGCATTGGTCGGGTTGTAGGTGAGCTTGGGCCAGTCTTCCAGCGAGGGCGGGTCCAGCATCACCGGGCCGCTGCCGTCCAGGGTGAAATGCGCATGGCGGGTGGCCGCGCAATTGGGAATCAGCGCCACCGGCAGGTTGGCGGCATGGGTCGGGTAATCCTTGACCTTGATGTCCAGCACCGTGGTCAGGCCACCCAGGCCCTGTGCGCCGATGCCGAGCGCATTGACCTTTTCGTACAGCTCCAGCCGCAGTTCTTCGGCGCGATTGGAGGCGCCGCGCGCCTGCAGGTCGACGATGTCGATCGGCTCCATCAGCGCTTCCTTGGCCAGCAGCATCGCCTTCTCGGCGGTGCCACCGATGCCGATGCCCAGCATGCCCGGCGGGCACCAGCCGGCGCCCATGGTCGGCACGGTCTTGAGCACCCAATCGACGATGGAATCGGACGGGTTGAGCATGGCGAACTTGCTCTTGGCTTCCGAGCCGCCACCCTTGGCGGCGACGATCACTTCGACATGGTCGCCCGGCACGATCTTGGTGTTGACCACCGCCGGCGTGTTGTCACGGGTATTGGCGCGCTTGCCGGCCGGGTCGGCCAGCACGCTGGCGCGCAGTTTGTTGTCCGGGTGGTTATAGGCGCGACGCACGCCCTCGTTGACCATGTCTTCCACACCCATCGTGGCATCGTCCCAGCGCACGTTCATGCCGATTTCCAGGAATACGGTGACGATGCCGGTGTCCTGGCAGATCGGGCGATGGCCTTCGGCGCACATGCGCGAATTGATCAGGATCTGCGCGATGGCGTCCTTGGCCGCCGGCGACTCTTCGCGCTCGTAGGCAGCGGACAGATTCTTGATGTAGTCGACCGGGTGGTAGTAGCTGATGTACTGCAGCGCATCGGCGACGGACTGGATGAGGTCTTCCTGCTTGATCGAGGTCACGGCTGGCTCTACGGCTGGCGGGGGTCAATCCGGGCATTTTAGAACAAACCGCCGGCCGCACCGGCGTAGCCAGGGGAAGGCTGCGTTGCGAATGGCGCGTCTGCGGCAGCGCTGCAGCCCTTCGCACCGCAGTGCCCGGGCCGGGCCAAGCTGTCCGGCGGCGATGCGCTCCCCCTCCGGCAAGGTTCAACACTCCCGAAGCACGCCGCGCCCGGCACACTGGGCGAATGTCAGCTTCCCATTCCGGCGCCGCCGCGCCCACTCCCCGTACCGGCCCCACCCTGCGCGAACGCCTGGATGCGCTGCGCAATCTGCCCCCCTTCCTGCGTCAGATCTGGCAGACCAGCCGCTGGTTGAGCGCCAGCAGCATCGGCCTGCGCGTGTTGCGCGCGCTGATGCCGATTGCCACGCTCTACATCGGCAAGCTGATCATCGACGAGGCGATCCACCTGGTGGGCCAGCCGCCGGCGTTCGAGTCATTCGCCCAGGCGCTGGGCAGTGGGCGCCTGAACCGGTTGCTGGAATTGCTGGCACTGGAGCTGGCCCTGGCGATCGGTTCGGATCTACTCGGACGCATGGTCGGCTATGCCGATGCGCTGCTGTCGGAGCTGTTCAACAACGCGGCCAGCGTGCGCCTGATGGAACACGCTGCGCAGCTGGATCTGAAGGACTTCGAAGATCCCGACCGGCAGGACAAGCTGGATCGCGCGCGGCGCCAGACCATGAACCGCATGAACCTGATGAGCCAGTTGTTCGGTCAGGTGCAGGACGCCATCACGGTGATCAGCCTGGCGGTGGGCCTGGTGGTGTATGCGCCCTGGCTGATCGTGTTGCTGGCGATCGCCTTGATTCCCGCGTTCATCGGCGAGGCCCACTTCAACGCACTGGGCTACTCGCTCAACTTCCAGTGGACGCCGGAACGGCGTCAGCTCGACTACCTGCGCCAGGTCGGCGCCAGCGTGGAGACCGCCAAGGAAGTCAAGATCCTCAACCTGCACCGGTTCCTGATCGCGCGCTACCGGCGACTGGCCGACAAGTTCTTCCAGGCCAACCGCGCACTGGCGCGCAAGCGTGCGCTGTGGGGCGCGCTGCTGGCGGCGCTGGGCACCCTGGGCTATTACGCCGCGTACGGCTATATCGCCTGGCGCACCGTGCGTGGCGACTTCAGCATCGGCGACCTGACCTTCCTGGCGGGCAGCTTCCTGCGCCTGCGCCAGTTGCTGGAAGGCCTGCTGATCGGGTTCTCGCAGGTCGCCGGTCAGGCCTTGTACCTGGACGACCTGTACTCGTTCTTCAATATCGTGCCGGAGATCCGCTCGCGCCCCGGCGCGTTGCCGGTGCCGCGCCCGATCCGCCGGGGCTTCGTGTTCGAGGACGTGGGCTTCCGCTACCCGGAGGCGGAGCAATGGACGGTGCGCCATCTGGACTTCGAACTGCGCGCCGGCGAAGTGCTGGCACTGGTGGGCGAGAACGGCGCCGGCAAGACCACCCTGGTGAAGCTGCTGGCGCGGCTCTACGACCCGACCGAAGGCCGCATCCTGCTCGATGGCCACGATCTGCGCGACTATGACCTGGACGATCTGCGCGCCAATCTGGGGGTGATCTTCCAGGATTTCGTGCGCTATCACCTGAGCGTGGGCGAGAACATCGGCGTGGGCCAGGTGGATGCGATGGACGACACCGGCCGCATCCAGGCCGCCGCGCAGCGCGCGATGGCGGGCGAGCTGATCGCCGGCCTGCCGCATGGGTACGACCAGCTGATCGGCCGCCGCTTCAAGAACAGCGTGGACCTGTCCGGCGGGCAGTGGCAGAAGATCGCCATTGCGCGCGCCTACATGCGCGATGCGCAGCTGATGATCCTGGACGAACCCACCGCCGCGCTGGACGCGCGCAGCGAGTTCGAGGTATTCCAGCGCTTCAAGGAGCTGTCGGACAACCGCACCGCGGTACTGATCTCGCACCGCTTCTCCAGCGTACGCATGGCCGACCGCATCCTGGTACTGGTGGCAGGGCGCATCGAGGCCAACGGCACCCATGCGGAGCTGATGGCGCAGGGCGGGCGCTATGCGGAGCTGTTCGAGCTGCAGGCGGCTGGGTATCGGTGAGGTTGGGGATTCGGGAGTCGGGATTGGGGATTGGAAAGAGCTGCCAGCTCATCCACGAGCCCTGATGCGCCCGGAACCCGGGATCTGCTCTTGCGAATCCCCAATTCCGACTCCCGAATCCCGGCCCGCCAAATGAGAGTTCATCTCATTTGGCGGGCTTGAGGTAGAATCGCCCGGTATTCCTCCCACGACACTCACCGGTATGTCTTCCGCTTTCGGCGCCGAAACGGTGCTCGAGGTCCGCCACTGGACCGATGCCTACTTCAGCTTCACCACCACCCGCGACCCCGGTTTCCGTTTCGAGAACGGGCAGTTCGTGATGATCGGACTGGAGACCGAGACGCGCCCGTTGCTGCGCGCGTATTCGATCGCCAGTGCCAACTGGGAAGAACAGCTGGAGTTCTTCAGCATCAAGGTGCCCGATGGTCCGCTGACCTCGCGGCTGCAGCACATCCAGCCCGGCGACAAGGTGCTGGTCGGCAAGAAGCCCACCGGCACGCTGTTGATCAGCGACCTGCACCCGGGCCGCAACCTGTACCTGCTGGGGACCGGCACCGGCCTGGCGCCATGGCTGTCGGTCATCAAGGACCCGGAAACCTACGAGCGCTTCGACAAGGTGATCCTCACCCACGGCGTCCGCTTCGAGCAGGATCTGGCCTATCGCGACTACTTCGAGCGCGAGCTGCCGCAGCACGAGTTCCTCGGCGATATCCTGCGCGACAAGCTGCTGTACTACCCGGCAGTCACCCGCGAAGCCTTCACCAACCAGGGCCGGCTGACCGAGCTGATGGCCGATGGACGCATGCAGCAGACGCTGGGCCTGCCAACGCTGGATCCGGCCAACGACCGCTTCATGATCTGCGGCAGCCCGCAGATGCTGGCCGACCTGCGTACGCTGCTGGACGGCCGCGGCTTCCAGACCTCGCCGCGCATCGGTACGCTGGGGCATTACGTATTCGAGCGTGCCTTCGTCGAGAAGTGACCTGACACGGGTGAAACGCCAGCGCGGCGCGGCGTTTCATCTGAAGGACCCGATGCCGTCGGTTCGAGCACCATGCCCTACCGGATCATGCGCCCAGCGCGCGCTCGATGTCGGCAGCCAACGCTTCCGGCTTGGTGGTGGGCGCATAACGTTCCAGTACGCGCCCATCGCGGCCGATCAGGAACTTGGTGAAATTCCACTTGATGGCCTCCGATCCGAGCAGGCCGGGGCGTTCGTGCTTGAGCCACTGCCACAACGGATGCGCGCCGCTGCCGTTGACTTCGATCTTCGAAGACAACGGAAAATCCACCGCGTAGTCCAGCGAACAGAACTGGCGGATCTGCGCGGCGTCACCTGGCTCCTGGTGGCCGAACTGATCGCACGGAAAGCCGATCACGACCAGACCACGCGCACGGTAGCGCTGCCATAAGTCCTGCAGGCCCGCGTACTGCGGGGTAAAACCGCACTTGGAGGCCACATTGACGACCAGCAGGACCTTGCCGGCGTAGTCGGCCAAGGCGTGCGCGCGCCCATCGAGGTCGGTGAACTGCTGGGCCGAAAGCGCCGTCATGCCAGTCTCCACTGCAAAGACGTCAGCCTAGCGCAGGACGATGCAGGGCCGCACGTTGCAGTTGGCCGGAGTGGCAAGGTTGCCCTGCGGCGAGCCACGTGTGCGGCCCGGAATAAGGCCGCTCGCGCATTTCATTCGCGATGCCAGACGTCGCAGACACTGGCAGCAACGCAGTGCGCCGGCAGGCGAACGGCAGATGCCGCCTGAAGAATCGCCCTTGCCTGCAGACCCTGCAGCGTGTGGCTCGCCGTCAGATCGCCCCAGCGTACTGGTCGCCACCACGCCAGAACCGCAACTGCCAACGCTCGCGTCCGCTGCCCGGCCATGCCTTTTGTCACAAGCCAGTACCCCCCGGCCCGGGTTAGCCTCACGGGTCGCACTTTGGAGCAACTCTCTTGACCACCCGTCTCGCTTTTGCCCTGGCCGCTTCCCTGGGACTTGCCATGCCGTCCTACAGCATTGCCGCCCCCGCTGCCACCCAGGCCGCCACCCAGGCCAACCCGTTCTTCGCCGACAGCGACCTGCCGTTGCATTACCCGCAGTTCGACAAGATCAAGGACAGCGATTTCGCCCCCGCTTTCGACGCCGGCATGGCGGAGCAGCTGAAGGAAGTGGAGAAGATCGCCAACCAGAAGGCCAAACCGAGCTTCGAGAACACCCTCCTCGCGCTGGAGAAGAGCGGCGCCACCCTGGATCGGGCGACCACCGTGTTCTTCAACCTGGTCGGTGCCGACACCAACGATGTACGCAAGAAGCTGCAGGCCGATTACTCGGCCAAGTTCGCCGCGCACCGCGATGCGATCTCGCTCAACGGCAAGCTGTTTGCGCGCATCCAGACCCTGTACGACCAACGCGCCAAGCTGGGCCTCGATGCGCAAGGTGTGCGCCTGGTCGAGAAGTACTACAGCGACTTCGTACGCGACGGCGCCAGGCTCTCCGATGCGGACAAGACCACGCTCAAGGCGATGAATGCCGAGCTGGCCAAGCTGGGCACCACCTTCAGCCAGAACGTACTGGCCGAGGTCAACGCCGCCGCGGTGGTCGTGGATGACGTCAAGCAGCTCGACGGCCTGTCCGAAGAACAGATCGCTGCGGCCGCCGAAGCGGCCAAGGCGCGCAAGCTCGATGGCAAGTACGTGATCGCCCTGCTCAACACCACCGGCCAACCGCCGCTGACCCAACTCAAGAACCGCGACCTGCGCAAGAAGATCTACGACGCCTCGGTGTCGCGTGGCAGCCATGGCGGCCAGTACGACAACACCGCGCTGGTGTCGCGCATCATGAAGCTGCGCGCCGACAAGGCCAAGCTGCTCGGCTTCCCCACCTACGCAGCCTATTCCCTGGAAAACCAGACCGCCAAGACTCCGGAAGCGGTCAATGCGATGCTCGGCAAGCTGGCACCTGCTGCGGTCGCCAACGCCAAGCGCGAAGCCGCCGATCTGCAGGCGATGATCGACAAGGAACAAAAAGCTGCACGCAAGCCCACCTTCAAGCTCGAAGCCTGGGATTGGGCCTACTACAGCGAGAAGGTGCGCCAGGCCAAGTACAACTTCGACGAATCCCAGCTCAAGCCCTACTTCGAACTGAAGAACGTGCTGGAAAACGGCGTGTTCTACGCCGCCACCCAGGAATACGGCCTGACCTTCAAGCAGCGCACCGATCTGCCGACCTACCGCGACGACATCACCGTCTACGACGTGTTCGATGCCGATGGCAAGCAGCTGGCGATCTTCATCGCCGACATGTACGCACGCGAATCCAAGCGTGGTGGCGCATGGATGAACTCGTATGTCTCGCAGTCGGACCTGACCGGTTTCAAGCCGGTGGTGGCCAATCATCTCAATATTCCCAAGCCGCCGGCCGGCCAGCCAACGCTGCTGACCTGGGATGAAGTGACCACCATGTTCCATGAGTTCGGGCATGCGCTGCACGGCATGTTCTCGGACGTCAAATACCCGTATTTCTCCGGCACCAGCGTGCCGCGTGACTTCGTCGAATTTCCCTCGCAGGTCAACGAGATGTGGGCCGACGAGCCGTCGATCCTGAAGAACTATGCCAAGCATTACCAGAGCGGCACGCCGATGCCGCAGGCATTGCTGGACAAGGTGATCGCCGCGTCCAAGTTCAATCAGGGATTCGCCACCACCGAATACCTGGGTGCGGCGATGCTGGACCAGAACTGGCATCAGATCAGCGCCAGCCAGGTGCCCGATGCAGCCGGCGTCATGGCGTTCGAAGCCAAGGCCCTGCAGCAGGACGGCATTGCCTACGCACCGGTGCCGCCGCGCTACAAGACTCCCTACTTCAGCCACATCATGGGAGGCTATGCCGCCGGCTACTACGCCTACATCTGGTCGGAAGTGCTGGATGCCAACACCCAGCAATGGTTCAAGCAGCACGGCGGCCTGAGCCGCGCCAACGGCGACCGCTTCCGCAAGACCCTGCTCTCGCGCGGCGGCAGCGTGGATGCCATGGAGTTGTTCCAGAACTTCGCCGGTCACGCGCCGCAGATCGAGCCGCTACTGGAAAAGCGCGGCCTGAGCGCGCAGGGCGGCGACGGCGCAACACCGGAGACTCCGCAGTCCAAGCCGTAACGTCCAGTCCTGAGAACGACAACGCCGCCCGGATCGCTCCGGGCGGCGTTGTCGTTGATGGCGACGCGCGCCGTCGTACCGGCTCAGGGCTCGACCGAGTCCACGCCAATGAGCAGTTTCTTCAGCAGCTTTTCCAGACGCACCTGTTCGGTCTCGCTGATGTGGGAGGTCTGCTGCGCCAGCAGCTCGCAGGCTTCCGGCAGCAAGCTCTCAATCAACGCCAGCCCAGCCGGTTGCAGGGTCAACATGATCTTGCGCCGATCATCTGCGCTGGTGCCGCGCGCAATCAGGCCTTTTTCGCATAGCTGGTCCGTGAGCCGGGTGATGTTGGCCGGCTTCTCGCTAACCGCCTCGGCCGCCTCGGTCGGCGTGATCGCTTGGTCCGGCGTGCCATACAACGTCATCAGGATCTCGTATTCCGGCGGGCTGAGTCCGTAAGGCCTGAGCCGGATGCAAGTGATCGTATGCAGTCGCTTGTAAAGATGCTTGATCAACCTCACCACGACGGCCGATTCCCGCGGAAATGCCGTGTAACGCTCGCTTGTGTGGTTCACGCAGTTCTCGGTCGCATCGAAACTACTCATATCGCCGGTCTGATTCCAATACTGAATGGCGCGGCCATTCAAACACATCACCTGCAAGGCGATGGATCAGCGAGCGAAGAGATGTGCATATTCCGGCGCGACCCACGGGAGCAACGTCGCAGTTGTGATTTCCGCCGTTTGCGTGCCGTCCGAATACGGCCCGACCTGATACGGCGGAAACACGAAACGCAGTGCGGCGATCTTGCCGGCCGCATTCAATACCGGAACGAACTGAGCGAAATTGCCTACCTGCGCCGTGGTTCCTTCGGCGATCATGCGGTCGGCCGAGGCAACCTGCTCTGCCTGTTCCTCGATCGGCACGCGCTCGGCCACTACGCGCTCGGCTGCGGCGGCATGCAGCTGCATGGCGACCTCGCGACCGATCTTTTCCCAGCCAGCGGGATCTGCGATCAGTGCCTGTGCGGTCAGCTGCCTGCGCTCCTTGACCAGCCAGACGAAACGCGCCACCAGTGGTTCGCCATGCGCGCCGCCGGTGTAGCGGCTGCCGTCGGCGGACACCACGATCAGCTCGGGAGTCTGCAACAGTTTCTCGAACGACAGCGACAGTTCATAGGGCGCTGCAGGCTTGTCGTTGCCCAGTCCCGACACTGCCTGCATCAGCTCGTCGCGCGCATCCTGTGCATAGTCGCGGACCAGGCCAGCCAATTCCGGATAGGCGTCCAGGCCACGCGGATAACTGATGCCCACCATGTATGCCGGCGCATGCTCGATCACGTCCTGCAACGGACCACTGCTCACCATGACCGGTTCGGCGACCGGCGTCGGCACAGCATCGGCAGCCGGCGCCGCCGGTTCGGCGGTCGTCGCCTCGCGCTGCGTGCAACCCGCCAGCATGGCCAGCAGCACGATCCCCACCCATCCATTCACTTGCGCCAACCGCCCCATTCCTGCCAACTCCCCTGATCCAAACGTTGTTGCCGGCATCAGGCCAGCAGGTCGTGATACTGATGATGCCGGCGCATGTATGCCTCGGCGTAACTGCATGCGGGCACGACTTTCAGGCCGCTGTCGCGTGCGTACTGTAATGCGGCCTCGACCAGGGCCGACGCGATGCCGCGCCCGGCGATCGCATCGGGTACCACCGTGTGCGTAATGGTCAGGCGCGCGTCGTCGCGACGGTATTGCAGCTCGGCGCGCTGGCCATCAGCCGATAGATGGAATCGCTGCTCGGCGGGTTGGTGTTCGGCGCGCATGGTCGCTGACTCCGTGTGGTCTGCAGCCAGGGAATGGGCCTTGAGTGTGAACAGCGCCACGCCGCGCCAGCGTGAAAATGAACCCACGCCACGCACTCCGCACGAATTGGAGGGCCGTCACTCAAGTTCGTTTCGCCTGCGCCGATAGCTGAGCTCAAGAGCACTCGCAGCACCCGGCTCCGGGCACTGGACGAGGCTCTTGCTCACCTACGAGGAGTCATCGCATGCACAACGATTCGGCAGGAAACAACGCCCCGAGCGACAGCTCGCTGCTGGAAGGCTTGTTCCAGTTCGCCCTGACCGGCGACACCCATAGCGCGGACTTCGCACAGCTCAACGATACGGTGTATCAGCGCCTGCAGCAGGCCTATGGCGCAACGTCCAGCAGTGCCACCGCAAGCGACCAGGACCGCAGCGCGGCCTGAGCGGCTTGGCGGTATCCGCCGGGACGTCGCGCCACTGCGACAATCCCGGCGCAGGAAGTAGCCCGACCCGTTCACGACGGTGCCGCCCCTCCCTCCCCCCTGGTTGGCTTAGCCGAAGCGCGGATTGACGAGCTGTTGCAGGAAGATCTGCCACACCTCTGGCGCCATGATCAGCATGAACATCACCCCGAACGCCGCACCGGCCAGGTGCGCGCTGTGGTTGATGCGATCGCCGCCACGGCGATCCATCCACAGGCTGTATCCAACGTAGAACACGGCATAGATGATCGCCGGGGCCGGAATGAACAGCACCAGGATGATCGTCCACGGCTGCAGCAGGATGAAGGCGAATAGCACCGCCGACACTGCCCCGGATGCGCCCAGACTCAGATAGTTGGGATTCTTCTGGTTCTTCAGATAGCTGGGCAGGATCGATACCACCAGCGCCGCCAGATAGAACAGCGGATAGGTCAGCACGCTGCCGGTGACCTGCAGCATCACCCGTTCGATGACCCGCCCGAAGAAGAACAGCGTGATCATGTTGAAGACCAGGTGGCCCAGGTCGGCGTGGATGAAGCCATAGGTCACCAACCGGTCGTACTGCTTGTACTTGTCCACGGCCGGCGGCCACAGGATCAGGCGGTCGTTCAACCTGCGGTTGTTGAACGCCATCCAGGAGACGATGCCGTTGATGGCGATCAGGATCAGGGTAATCATGCAGACCTCAGGCAGAACGGTAATTGTCGACCATGCGATAACCGCGCGCATACAGGCCGAAGGCCAGTGCCGCCAGGAATGCGAAGGCCGCGAAGAAGAACATCAGAAACGCCGCTTCGCTGAGCCCAGTATCGGCGATATGTGCGGTCACCGTCTCATTGCGTACCGCCACGTTCGATAGCAGCACCCACAGATTGCCGACCGTGGTGGTCAGGTACCAGAAACTCATCACCACACCTTTCATCGACGGCGGCGCCTGGCTGTAGGCGAACTCGATGCCGGTGGCCGACACCAGTACCTCGCCGAAGGTGAGCAGCGCATACGGGAGGATCTGCCAGGCGATGTGCATCGGCTCGCCGCCATCCATCACCACCTGGATCAGCCCGACCGCGATCCAGGCCACGCCGCTGAAAGCGATGCCGCTGGTCATCCGCCGCAACGGCGTGGGTTCCCAGCCGATCCGGCGCAGCACCGGATACAGCACCAGGTTGTTGAAGGGGATCAACAGCATCACCAGCAGCGGATTGAGCGCCTGCATCTGCGAGGCGGTGAACCAGACCGGCATGCGCATCTCACGCCCCTGCAGCACCCAGGTCGAGGCCTTCTGGTCGAACAGCGAAAAGAACGGGGTGACCAGGGCGAAGACCACCAGCACCCGCAGCAACGCCCGTACGCCTTCCACCGCCGCATCCGGATGCGTGCCCCGCGCACGTTCCAGCTGCCACCAGGTGCCGCCGCCGATGCCGGCCAGCAGCAGCACCAGCGCCATGCACAGGCAGATGACGATGCCCAACGGTTCGATGAGCACGAAGCAGGCCAGCGCCAGCAACACCGACAGCAGCGCCAGCACCAAGCCCGGGCGGCCCTGCCCCGATGCGCGTGTCAGCAGCGCGGTGCGCACCACCGCGCCGAACCCGTGCGGGTCCTTGGGCGGCAAGGGCACCCGCACATAGCGGTTGCGTCCCAGCCAGAACACCAGCGTGGCCACGAACATCAAGATGCCGGGAATGCCGAACGCCCAGGATGGCCCCAGGTTCTTCAGTGCCAGCGGAATCAGCAGCGAGGCGAACAGCGAGCCGAAATTGATGATCCAGTAGAACGCGTCGAAAACGACCTTCGCCAGGTGCTTGTTGGACTGATCGAACTGGTCGCCCATGAACGAGGCCACCAGTGGCTTGATACCACCCGCCCCCAGCGCGATCAGGCTCAATCCGACGAAAAAGCCGCTGCGGCTGTCTTCGAACAGCGCAAGACACGCGTGCCCGGCACAATAGACCAGGCTGAACCACAGGATCGTGTTGTATTTGCCGAACAACCGATCGGCGAGCCAGCCGCCCAGCAACGGGAAGAAGTACACCCCGATCATGAAACTGTGCAGGATGTGCTTGGCCTCGGCCTCGCGGCCTGGGCCGCTGATCTCCTGCAGCAGCAGCGAGGTGATCAGGAACTGCACCAGGATGTTGCGCATTCCGTAGAAGCTGAAGCGCTCGCAGGCTTCATTGCCGATGATGAAGGGAATCTGGCGCGGCAGGCGCGCGCCGGCAGCGGCGCCGGGCAAGGTCGGGGTGGTCAAAGGCGGTCCGGTCCAACGGTAGGCAGGCCCTATCGTACCGGCGCCGGTGGGCTCGCTGCCATGCGACTGGCATCTCGCCTCGCCTGCCGGCATGCCCTTCGTGCCGGCAGGCCCAGCATGGCGTCCTGCCGGCGGGCGTATGCGCCGCGGCATTGCGCGCCGCGGGCCTGATCCGATAGCGCGCATCCGCGCGCGCCAGGTCACGGTGCGGATTGGCCTGTGCCGCCGGCTCGGCTACATTGCAAAGGGTTTCCCCAGATCGCCGGACCCCCGCATGCTCCGCTTCACCCGCCTGGCCTTGGGCCTTTTGTTGTGCGCCTCCCTCCCTGCTGTAGGTGCTGCCGAATCGCTGACCAGCGTGGCCGAACGCAGCGGCTTCGTGCAGACCGGTCGCTATGACGAGGTCATCGCGCTCTGCGATGCGTTCGCACAACGCTATCCGCAGGCGGTGCGCTGCACACAATTCGGCACCACGCCCGAAGGCCGCCCGATGAAGGCGCTGGTCGTCTCCACCAGCGGCGTGCTGGATCCGGATGCCGCCGCGCAACGCAAGCTGCCAGTCGTTCTGATCCAGGGCGGTATCCATGCCGGCGAGATCGACGGCAAGGACGCCGGCTTTCTGGCCTTGCGCGAGCTGCTGGACGGCAAGGCCGGCAAGGGCGTCCTCGACAAGCTGGTGTGGGTGTTCGTGCCGGTGTTCAACGTGGATGGCCACGAGCGTTTCGGCGCCTGGAACCGCCCCAACCAGCGCGGGCCGGAGCAGATGGGCTGGCGCACCACCGCGCAAAACCTCAATCTCAACCGCGACTACGTCAAGGCCGATGCGCCCGAAATGCAGGCCATGCTGCGGCTGCTGCAGCAGTGGGACCCACTGATGTATGTGGACCTGCATGTCACCGACGGCGCCAAGTTCGAGCACGATGTCTCGGTGCAGGTCGAACCGGTGCATGCGGGCGACGCCGCCCTGCAGCGCGATGGCACGCGTTGGCGTGACGCCGTACTTGCCGATCTCAAAAAGCAGGGCTCGCTGCCGCTGCCGTACTACCCCTCCTTCGTCCGCGAAGACGACCCCAGCTCCGGATTCGCCGACGACGTCTCGCCGCCGCGCTTCTCGCATGGCTATTTCCTGTTGCGCAACCGCTTCGGCATGCTGGTGGAAACGCATTCGTGGAAGGATTACCCCACCCGCGTGCGGGTCACCCGCAACACCATCGTGTCGGTGCTGCAGCAGGCGGCCAGACACGGAACCGCCTGGCGCGCCGATGCGCTGGCGGCCGATCAACGTGCCAGCCGCCTGGCCGGCACGCCCGAGCCGCTGAGTTTTGCGGCTGGCCCCGCCGCGCGCACCGTCGCGTTTCGCGGCTATGCCTACACACGCACGCCCTCGCCGATCTCCGGCGCGCTGATGACGCGCTACGACGAGAACACCCCGCAAGTCTGGAAGGTGCCGTTGCGCGATCAGGTCAAGCCCGATGTGGTGGTGGATGCGCCGCGCGGCGGGTATCTGGTGCCGGCCGCACAGGCTGCACTGGTGGCGGAAAAACTGCGCCTGCACGGTGTCGACTTCCGAACCATCGGCACGGCTGCAGAGCGCCAGGTGCAGACCTTCCGCGCCGACACCGCCACCTTCGCGGTACGCTCCAACGAAGGTCACCAGACCGTGGAAGTCGTCGGGCAATGGCGTGAGGAACGCCGCGCCGTGCCGGCCGGCTCACTGTTCGTGCCGATCGCCCAACCCAAGGCGCGCCTGGTGATGGCGATGCTGGAACCGCAGGCGCCGGATTCGCTGCTGCAATGGGGCTTTTTCAATACGGCCTTCGAACGCAAGGAATACATGGAGGCCTATGTCGCCGAAGACGTGGCGCGCGAGATGCTGGCCCGCGATGCCGCATTGAAGGCGCAGTTCGAGCAACGCCTCGCCAACGACAAGGTCTTCGCCGGCGACCCGCAGGCACGGCTGGAGTTCTTCGCCCGGCGCCATTCCTCATGGGATGAGCGCTACCGGTTGTACCCGGTGCTGCGAACCGCGCAGACCGACTTCTGACCGCCCGCCCGCACGGCCGGGCGCGGCAGAGCGCTATCGGTTGCCGTGCGTCGCGGTAACGGACGCACGCAACCTGCGTCCTCGATCGCGCTGCCGTTCTCGCAACGCGCAGCGCAGGCGAGCACGAACATTTTGCCGAAGACACGTTGACAGCCGCACGCGCAGCTTGCACAATTCGCCTCCTGAGTCGCCCAGGTGGCGGAATTGGTAGACGCACTAGCTTCAGGTGCTAGCGGGGGCAACTTCGTGGAGGTTCGAGTCCTCTCCTGGGCACCACGACTCACGGTAGATCGTAGAAAACCTCGCCTCGGCGAGGTTTTTTGCGTTTGGGCGATGGCATTGGTGAGCATGCCGATCAACAGCGCAGCAGAACTACGCAAACGACGACGCATCGCGGCACCAGGCAATCGAGCCGCAATCAGCAACAGATAGCTGAGGCCTCACGCCTCCTCACGTTCGCCTGCCTCATGCGCCCAGGCAAGGCTGTCCAGCGCATTGCCGGACGCCGGAAACAGCAGCACGTCCAGCGCGAATACACGAATAGCCGCATCTGCGCCGGGGCTGCGTCGGTCGAAACCGCGATACCCCCACCGCTCCAAACGGTTTGCTGGTTGCCTTGAAAAGCACTACGCACACCGATATCCCGGCTGGTCCTTGCCCACCTTACGCGGCATGGATGCCGCGTCAGAGCCTTATCTGTTCGAAGTGTGGCAGCGTAGGTGTCGAGAGCCGGCGTGGGCGGGCAAGGGCCCTGCAGCCAAGTCGCAGATCACCCGCTCTGCAGTAGACCGGCGTGATATGTCTCCTGGCCGATGTCAGAGCGGCCAAGCGCCCTGTCACCCGCGCTCAATGCCCGCCAGCCGCCGCTGCGCCACCGGCGCCTGCGCCGAACGGCGGCTTGGCCAGCCACAGGAAGAAGATGATCGCCAGGAAGGTCCAGCCCAGCAGGTAGAAGATGTCGTTGAAGCCCATCTGCGAGGCCTGGTGATTGATCATGTTGTTGAGGAAGGCTGCGCCGCGTTGCAGGTCGCCCTGCCCCATCGCGGCAACCTGCTCCTGCATGCCGGGCGTGTAGACCGAAATGTGTTCGGTGAGGTGCGCGTGGTGCACTTGCGTGCGTCGCGCCCACAGGTAGGTGGTCAACGAGGCCGCGAAGCTGCCGCCCAGCGTGCGCAGGAAGGTGGCCAGGCCCGAGCCTGCCGCGATCTCGCGACCATCCAGATCCGACAACAGGATCTGCAGCACCGGCATGAAGAACAGCGCCACGCCCACGCCCATCACCAGCTGGATGGTGGCCACATGGCCGAAATCCACCTGCAGGTTGAAGTTGGAACGGAAGAAGCTGGTGAACGACATGAAGATGAAGGCGATGGTGGCCAGCATGCGCAGGTCGAACCGCAGCGCGTACTTGCCCACGAACGGCGTCATCAGCACCGGCAGGATGCCGATCGGCGCGGTGGCAAGGCCCGCCCAGATCGCGGTGTAGCCCATGTCGC
This sequence comes from Xanthomonas sp. NCPPB 1067, assembly GCF_020783795.1. Classification (NCBI taxonomy): domain Bacteria; kingdom Pseudomonadati; phylum Pseudomonadota; class Gammaproteobacteria; order Lysobacterales; family Lysobacteraceae; genus Xanthomonas; species Xanthomonas sp. NCPPB 1067. The sequence goes on along the minus strand of NZ_JAJGQG010000006.1, from coordinate 160,965 downwards.
GCTGCAGCCATTGCGGAATCAGCAAACTCACGCTGAAGAACGCGGCGTACGCCACCACCATCGCCAGCGTGCCGGCGCGGAAGTTGCGGTGCCGGAACAGCTTGAGATCGACGATGGGATCCTTGTCGGTCAGCTCCCAGATCACGAACACCACCAGGGCCACCGCGGCGATGCAGGCCAGCACGATGATCTTGTCCGAAGCGAACCAGTCTTCGTCGTTGCCCAGATCCAGCACCAGCTGCAGCGCGCCCACGCCCACTACCAGCAGAATCAGGCCGATGTAATCCATGCGCGGCTTTTCCAACTGCTCCGGACGGTGCCGCAACTGCGAGCCGACGATGCTGCTGGCGAGGATGCCCAGCGGCACGTTGATCAGGAAGATCCATTCCCAGCTGTAGTTGTCGGTGATCCAGCCGCCCAGGATCGGCCCGGCGATCGGCGCCACCACGGTGATCATCGCCAGCAGCGCCAGCGCCTGCCCACGTTTTTCGCGCGGATAGATCGACACCAACAAGCTCTGGGTGATGGGATACATCGGCCCGGCCACGAAGCCCTGCAGCGCGCGCGCCACCACCAGCATGCCCATGCTCTGCGCAAGCCCGCACAGCAGCGAGGCGACGGTGAAGGCCAGCGTCGACCACACGAACAACTTGGTTTCGCCGAAGCGACGGCTCAACCAGCCGGTCAGCGGCAACGCGATCGCGGTGCTCACCGCGAACGAGGTGATGACCCAGGTGGCCTGCTGCGAACTGGCGCCGAGATTGCCGGCGATGGTGGGCAGCGAGACGTTGGCGATGGTGGTGTCCAGCACCTGCATGAACGAGGCCATCGCCAGGCCCACGGTGCACAGCGCCACGCTCGCCGGGCGAAAGCCGGCCGCGGGCGCCGCCGGGCCACCGGGCGCAGTAGCAGCTTGCGAAGACATGCCGGCTCAGCCCAGCTTGGCGGCAGCCTGCGTCGGCAGGTTGGCCTGGATGATGCGATGGATATCGGCGTCGGCCGCCTTGAGCTGCTGTGCATACACATCGGTGGAGAACACCGCACCGCTGGCGGCCTTGGCCGGCAGCACTTGCCCCTGCTGATCGTGCAGGTTCACATCGACCTTCATCGACAGGCCGATGCGTAGCGGATTGGCCGCCAGTTGCCTGGCGTCCACCGCGATGCGTACCGGAACCCGTTGCACGATCTTGATCCAGTTGCCGCTGGCATTCTGGGCCGGCAGCAGCGAGAACGCGCTACCGGTGCCCAGCCCCAGGCTCTGGATACGGCCACTGTAGGCGACACCGCCGCCATACAGATCCGAATGCAGCTCCACTTCCTGTCCAAGCCGCATGTGCTTGAGCTGGGTCTCCTTGAAGTTGGCTTCCACCCACACCTGCTCCAGCGGCACCACCGCCATCAGCACGCTGCCCGGCTGCACGCGCTGGCCAACCTGCGCCGAACGCCGCGCGACATAGCCCGACACCGGCGCCACCACGCCGGTGCGCGCATGATTGAGATAGGCCTGACGCAGCTGCGCGGCGGCGGTCTGCACGTCCGGCTGGTTGGCCAGCGCGCCATCGTCCACCAGCGCGCGATTGCGTTCCAGACTTTCGCGCGAACCGCTCACCGCCGCCTCGGCAGCAGCCAGCTCGTCGCGGGCATGCGCCAGTTCTTCGTTGGAGATGGCACCGGTGGCGGCCAGATTCTTGCGGCGGGCAAAGTCGGCACGGGCACTGCGCAGCGTCACCTCGCGCGCAGACACCTCTGCCTGTGCGCCCTCCACCGTGCGGTACAGCCCGCGCACCTGGCGCACGGTCTTGGCCAGGTTGGCCTCGGCCTGCTGCAGCGCCACCGCGGTATCGGCTGGGTCCAGCTGCACCAGCAGCTGGCCGCGTTCCACGCGCATGCCGTCTTCGGCGCCGATGCTGACCACGGTGCCACCCACCATCGGGGTGATCTGCACCTGGTTGCCCTGCACATAGGCATCGTCGGTGTCTTCGTGCCAGCGGCCGACGAGCAGATACCACGCCACGATACCGATGATCGCCACGATGACTGCGAGGGCCACGATGCGCAGCGCCGCACGGCGCTTGTTCGGTGCGGCCGGCGCGGGCTGGGAGGAAGCTGAAGGGGTCTGGCTCATTGGCGCTGTCTCAGGAATGCGGTTGTGCGGAACTGGCTGCGGTATGTGCGGTATCGCGTGCGGGCTCGGGCATGTAGCCGCCGCCCAGCGCACGCTGCAACCTCACCGAGGCCAGCAGTTGTTGCGATTGCAATGCGGCCATGCGCTGGCGTGCCAGCAGCTGCTGCTCCTGCACGCTGAGCACATCCAGGTAGCTGCCGATACCGGCACGGAAGCGCTGTTGCGCAAGGTCGAACGCGGCGCTCACCGTCTGCACGGCCTGGTCCTGCGCCTGGGCGCGCTGCTCCAGCGAGCGCACCGCATTGACCTGATCGGCGACTTCGCGCAGGGCGGAAATCACTTTCTGGTTGTAGTCGGCCACCGCCAGGTCGTACTGCGCATCGCTGCCGGCCAGGTTGGCGCGCAATTTGCCGCCGTCGAAGATCGGCAGGCTCAGCGCCGGTGCCACCAGCCCGAACACCGAGCCGCTTTCCAGCAGCTTGCCGACATCCGGGTTGACCACTCCGCCCAGCGCAATCAGGTTGAGACTGGGATAGAAGCGGGTCCTGGCGACGGCGATGTCCTTGTCGGCCGCTTCCACCCGCCAGCGCGCGGCCACGACATCCGGGCGACGGCCGAGCAGATCGGCCGGCAGATTGCTCGGCAGTTGCATGGCAAGCGCGGTGCCCAGGGTCGGGCGTGCGATCTGCAGCCCACGGTCCGGGCCCTGGCCGACCAGCGCAGCCAGCGCGGTGCGCGCCTCGTCGATCTGCTGCTGTGCGGACTGCAATTGCTGCTGCGCGGCCGGCACGCGCGCCTGCGCCTGACGGACCTGCAGCTCGCTGTCGATGCCGGCGCTGCGACGTTGGCGGGTGAGCTGCAACGTCTTCTGCGCGCGGGTCAGCTCGTCGCTGGCCACATCGTGCAGGCTCCACGCATAGGCGAGCTGCGCGTAGCCCTCGGCGATCGCCGCCGACAGGTTCAGCCGTGCGGCCTGCGCGTCGATGGCGGCGGCATGCGCCTGATCCACTGCCGCTTCCCAGGCCGCCCGCTTGCCGCCCCACAGATCCACGCCGTAGCGGAAATCCAGCACGGCCTGCGCACTGCCGCCGTAACTGCCTCCCAGCTCCTCGCCGACCATGGCTTCGGGCAGCTGCAGGCCGGTGTAGCCACCGGATACCGACAGGCTCGGGCCACGCTCGGCCTGGGCGGTCCCGGTGCGCGCCTGCGCCTGACGCAGGCGTGCGTCGGCTGCGGCCAGGCTGGGGCTATGCTGCAGCCCCTCGGCGATCAACGCGTCGAGTTGCGCATCGCCGAGCGCGCGCCACCAATCGCTTGCCGGCCAGGCTGCCGGACTCAGCGACGCCGGTCCGAGCGTCCGCTCGGCATGCAGCGCACCGGCTTCCAGCAGCGTGCCCTGCGGCGTCAGACCGCGGCTGCTGGCGCAGGCCGTCAGCACCAGTGCCGCGGCAGCCGGCAGCAACAAGCGCAGCACGCGTGGGCGCGAAGATCGTCGGTGGAAACTAGCGGTGTTCATGAGTTGAGTGCATCGCGGACACGGATGAGAAGAGAGGTGAGTTGCTCGCGCTCAGAAGCGGACAGATCGCGCAGGCCGTACTCGATTGCACGTTCGCCGCGCAGACGCAGTCGCTCCCACAACGCCACGCCCTGCTCGGTCATGACGATCTGCAGCGCGCGCCGATCCTGGGCGTGCGGCTCGCGCCGCACCGCACCCAGCGCCTCGAGCTTGTCGAGCAGGCGGGTCACGGCGCTCGGAGTCTGGTCCAGCGCCAGCGCCAGCTCGTTGGCCGTGCACGGCGAGCGCACGGCAAGAATCTTCAGGCCGACGTAGTGGCTGAAGCCGAAGTCGGGCAGCTCGCCCTTCATCTCTGCCTCGAGCTGACGCATCAACGCATCGCGTACCTGGCGCAGCAGCAGTCCGAACGACGGCGGGGTGTCGGGGTGATCGCTCATGCGGAGATTTTATTTCGAATAAAATATTTGTCAACGCAAATATGTTGGCCGCGATTAAACCAGACGCAAGGGTTGCCACCATACGCCGCGCCCACGCTGGCCTGGTAATACAATTGCGCCAATGCCTATCGAAAACCGGCCAACCACGACCGTCGACGCCTTGCCGCCCGGCGTACGCGACAGCTTCGAGTGGGCCGATGGCCCGGTGCTGATCGCGTTCCTGGCCGATCTGCGCGCGGTCTGGGCGCCGGAGACCGCCTGGCATGCGCATGTGCGCGGCCAGCTGATGTTCGTTGAACACGGCGTGCTGACCGTGCACACCGAACAAGGCAGCTTGTCGCTGCCGCCAGGCTGTGCCGGCTGGATGCCGCCGGGCCGGCAGCACACCGTGGAGCTGGCCGGGCCGCTGCGTGGCTGGGGCGTGGTGATACGACCGGACGCCTGCCATGGCCTGCCTGAGCAGATCGGCGTGATCCGGCTGACCGGATTGGCACGCGAAGCGATCATGCGCGCTGCCGGCTGGCCCCTGGATCAGCCGCTGGACGCAGCCCGGCAACGCTTGGCCGCGGTGTTGCTGGACGAGCTATGCCAGGTGCAGATCGACCACCTGCATCTGCCCATGCCGGCCGACCGCCGGCTGCTGCGCATCGCACGCCAGTTGCTCGAGACCCCCTCCGATCCGCGCCCGCTGGAAGCGTGGGCCGCCTGGGGCGGGCTGTCGCCGCGTAGTCTGAGCCGGCATTTCCGTGCCGAGACCGGCCTGAGTTTTGCGCAGTGGCGGCAGCAGGCCCGGCTGGCCGAAGGTCTGCGCCGGCTCAGTCAGGGCAGCGCGGTGGCCACGGTGGCCGACCAGCTCGGCTACAGCAGCCCCAGCGCCTTCGTCAGCGTGTTCCACCGCCACTTCGGCGCCCCACCCATGCGCTATCTGGCTGGCCCCAACGCGCGCGGCTTGGCATCCCCCGCCGCATCCGGATAATCGGCGCTCTTCGAGTCCGCGCCCTGGCGCGGGTTCTTCTTCACGCAGGACCTGGCTTTACATGACCGATCTGACCCGCCCCACCTTCCACGGCTTCGAACAGCTGCCGCTACGCGAATACGCCGAACGCGCCTATCTCGACTACTCGATGTACGTGGTGCTCGACCGCGCCCTGCCATTCCTGGGCGACGGCCTGAAACCGGTGCAGCGCCGCATCGTCTATGCGATGAGCGAGCTGGGCCTGAACGCGGCCGCCAAGCCGAAGAAGTCCGCGCGCACCGTGGGCGATGTGATCGGTAAGTACCACCCGCATGGCGACAGCGCCTGCTATGAGGCGCTGGTGCTGATGGCGCAGCCGTTCTCGTATCGGTATCCGCTGATCGAAGGCCAGGGCAACTTCGGCTCCACCGACGATCCCAAGTCGTTCGCGGCGATGCGCTACACCGAATCCAAGCTGACCCCGATCGCCGAAGTGCTGCTGGGCGAGCTAGGCCAGGGCACCACCGACTGGGCGCCCAACTTCGACGGCACCCTGGAAGAGCCCACCTGGCTGCCGGCGCGTCTGCCGCACCTGCTGCTCAACGGCACCACCGGCATTGCGGTCGGCATGGCCACCGACGTACCGCCGCACAACCTCAACGAGATCGTCAGCGCGCTGCTGCGCCTGCTCGACGACCCAGATGCCAGCGTGGCCGAGCTGTGCGAACACGTGCGCGGACCGGATTACCCCACCACCGCCGAGATCATCACGCCGCCCGCCGACCTGCGCGCGATCTACGAGACCGGCCATGGCAGCGTGCGTGCGCGCGCCACCTACAAGAAAGAACACGCCAACATCGTCATCGACGCGTTGCCGTACCAGGTCTCGCCGTCCAAGGTGATCGAACAGATCGCCCAGCAGATGCGCGCCAAGAAGCTGCCGTGGCTGGAAGACATCCGCGACGAATCCGACCACACCAGCCCGGTGCGGGTGGTCCTGGTGCCGCGTTCCAGCCGCGTGGACGCCGAACAGCTGATGGGCCATCTGTTCGTCACCACCGATCTGGAACGCAGCTACCGCGTCAACCTCAATGTGATCGGCCTGGATGGCCGCCCGCAGGTCAAGAACCTCAAGCACCTGCTGAGCGAATGGCTGAGCTTCCGCAGCAACACGGTGACCCGCCGCCTCAACCATCGCCTGCAGAAGGTCGAGCGCCGCCTGCACCTGTTGGAAGGCCTGTTGGTCGCCTTCCTCAACCTGGACGAGGTGATCCGCATCGTCCGCAGCGAGGACGAACCCAAGCCGGTGCTGATCGCCCGCTTCGCGCTGAGCGAGGAACAGGCCGAATACATCCTGGAAACCAAGCTGCGCCAGCTGGCGCGCCTGGAAGAAATGAAGATCCGCGGCGAGCAGGAAGCACTGGCCAAGGAACGCGCACAGATCCTGGCCATCCTGGACAGCAAGCCCAAACTGAAGAAGCTGATCAAGGACGAACTCACCGCCGACGCCAAGAAGTTCGGCGACGCGCGCCGCTCGCCGCTGGTGCAGCGTGGCGCGGCGCAGGCGATCGACGAAACCGAGATGGTCGCCAGCGAACCGATGACCGTGGTGCTGTCGGAAAAAGGCTGGGTACGTGCGGCCAAGGGCCACGAGGTGGACCCGGCCGGCATGTCCTACCGCGAAGGCGATGGCCTGCTGGCGGCAGTGCGCAGCCGCAGCACGCATCAGGTAGCCTTCCTGGATTCGGACGGGCGCGCCTATTCCACCGCCGTGCACACCCTGCCCTCGGCGCGCGGCAACGGTGAGCCGCTGACCGGGCGCTTCTCGCCGGCCTCGGGCGCGGCGTTCCAGGTCATGGCCAGCGCCGACAACGCCACCCGCTTCGTGCTGGCGTCCTCGCACGGCTACGGCTTCGTGACCCGCTTCGAGAACCTCACCGGCCGCAACAAGGCCGGCAAGGCGATGCTCAATCTCACCGCCGGTTCGCATGTGCTCACGCCTGCACAGGTGAGCAACCCGCAGACCGACCGGATCGTTGCGGTCACCAGCGCCGGCAACCTGCTCGCCGTGCCGGCCACCGAGGTGCCCGAGCTGGACAAGGGCAAGGGCAACAAGATCATCGAGATTCCCAAGGCCAAGCTCGGCACCGAGCGCGTGGTCGCGGTGGTCGCGGTGGCACCCGGCAACACGCTGCTGGTGCGCAGCGGCGCACGCACCATGAGCCTGTCGTTCAAGGATCTGGATACGTATGTGGGCGCGCGTGCCAGCCGTGGTTCGTTGTTGCCGAGGGGGTGGCAGAAGGTGGATGGGCTGGAGGTGCAGTAGTCGCGGGTATTCACTCGCCGGACGCGCAGCGGCGCGGCTGTAGCTGCCGTCGCCTCGGATCACTGAGGCGCGGCACGCAGCCGAGGCAGAGAATCACCCGCGTTGCAGCGGATTGGCCCGGAGATTCACTGCTGTACGCGGATGGCCAAGAATCGAAAGCCGGCGGTCTTATCCAGATCGATATGCAGTACCGTGGATTCGAGCGATGCGCCTGGCTGCAAAACGCACTCCGCCGCCCGCAACACTGGCTAACCCTGACGCGCTGCCCACACAGGCGCACTCTTTATCAGTGCGATACCGCACTGCATTGCACCGATACGACGAGACCATGGATACAGACTTCTGGTTGCAACGTTGGCAGGACGGACAGATCGGCTTTCACCAGGATGAGGTGATGCCGCTGCTGCAGAAGCACTGGCCGGCACTGCAGCTGCCACACGCTGCACGCGTATTGGTACCGCTGTGCGGCAAGACGCTGGACATGCATTGGCTGGCCGCGCAGGGACATCGCGTGCTGGGCGTGGAGCTGTCGCCGCTGGCCGTGGCGCAGTTCTTCGCCGAAGCGGGCCTGCAGCCGCAGCGCCACGCCAGCAATGCCGGCGAGCACTTCATCGCCGGCCCCATCGAGATCGTCTGTGGCGACGCGTTTGCGCTGGATCCCAGCGTGCTGGCCGATTGCAGCGCGGTGTACGACCGCGCCGCACTGGTGGCGCTGCCCGCCGACCTGCGCCGGCAGTACCTGCAGACGACCTACGCGCGCCTGCCGGCCGACTGCCGCGGCCTGTTGATCACCCTGGACTATCCACAGGCCGAAAAAGCCGGGCCGCCCTTCGCGGTGGATCCCGGCGAAGTGCACGCGCTATTCGATGCGCAGTGGCGGGTGCAGCGACTGGAACAGCGCGACATCCTCGACCAGGAACCGCGCTTCCGTGCCGATGGCGTGACCGCCCTGTCCACCGCAGTGTATCGCCTGCAACGCCACTGACTGCGCCCGGTGCGCTGCTGGCAGTGGCGCAGCGCATCCGGACCGGCGGCGGCCCATCGGCGCACGGCCTTGCAGGGCCGGGGCGGAGTTCCGCGCGCGATCAGCCGGCCACGTGGCCCTTGTCGATCTTCGAGGTCTGGTACAGCTCCAGGCCGATCCGCTTGATCAGGCCCAGCTGCTGTTCCAGCCACCAGGCGTGGTCTTCTTCGGTGTCCTGCAATTGCTTGAGCAACACGTCGCGGCTGACGTAGTCGCCATGTTCTTCGCACAGTTTCATGCCGGCGGCGAGCGCGGCACGCACTTCGTATTCCACGACAAGATCGCGTTCCAGCATTTCCACCACCGTCTTGCCCGGAGTGAATTCGGCCGGGCGCATGTCCGGATCGCCTTCCAGGAACAGGATGCGCCGCAACAACGCGTCCGCGTGTTCGGTTTCTTCCTGCATCTCGTGGTTGATGCGCTCGTACAGCGCCATCAGGCCCTGATCCTCGTAGCGGCGCGAATGCAGGAAATACTGGTCGCGTGCCGCCAGCTCGCCGCGCAGCAGCTGCTTGAGGTAATCGACGACTTCGGGATGGCCTTTCATGGTGTGCTCCAGCGACGCAATGCGCGCATGGTGCCCTATGCGGCCAGGCAATGATCTAATCGGAATCACTTTCAGTTGCGCTTGCGGCCAGACGCACCACGGTCATGCCCGGCAGCCACACTTGCACCTTTCGTGAGGGAACGACGATGCGCCAATGGCTGGTCCGGCTGTCGCTGGGATTCGTGATACTGGCATTGCTCGTCGTTGCGTGCGTCTACTTGCTGCTGCGCGGCAGCCTGCCGCAGCTGGACGGTGCCGCCGCGCTCGGCGGGCTGGATACTGCGGTGCAGGTTCAGCGCGACGCCAATGGCGTGGTCACCATCGATGCGCGGAGCCGGCTCGATGCGCTGCGTGCGCTGGGCTACATCCACGCACAGGAACGCTACTTCGAGATGGACCTGATGCGCCGCGCGCCGGCTGGCGAGCTGTCCGAACTGTTCGGTGCCAAGGCGCTGGAGCTGGACAGACGCAATCGCGTGCATCGGCTGCGCGCACGCGTGCATGCCAGCCTGGACATCGCCGTCGGCAGCCAGCGCGACGCGCTGCAGGCCTATACCGATGGCGTGAACGCCGGGCTGGCAGCCCTGCAGGTGCGGCCATGGCCTTACCTGCTGCTGCGCCAGCGCCCGCGCGCCTGGACCCTGGACGACTCCATCCTGACCGGCATGGCGATGTACGCCGATCTGCAGGACAACGACAACCAGACCGAACTGGCGACCGCGCGCATCCGCGCCGTGGTGCCGCCGGCCCTGGCCGGACTGCTCGATCACCAGGGCTCCAGCTGGGACGCGCCCCTGTTCGGTCCGGCACAGGGCGATGCCGTGCTTCCCGACGCAACCGCGCTGGACCTGCGCCGCCTGCCGCATGCCCCCGCCATGCCGCGTGCCGAGCCGCCCACCCCGGGCAGCAACAACTTCGCCGTGGACGGCACGCTCACCGCCGACGGCCGCGCCATCGTCGCCGACGACATGCATCTGGGATTGCGCGCACCCAATATCTGGTTCCGCGCGCGGCTGCGTTACCCGGATGCCGAAGCAGCGGGCGGCAAGGTGGACGTCACCGGCTTCACCCTGCCCGGCCTGCCTGCGGTGGTGGTGGGCAGCAATGGGCACGTGGCCTGGGCATTCACCAACAGCTATATCGATACCGCCGACTTCGCACGCATTCCGGCGCCCGCGCCCGGGCATCGGCAGGCGTTGACCACGCATGTCGAAACCATCCGCGTCGCCGGTGCAGCGCCGGTGCAGTTGCGGGTGCGCGAGGCGGCCTGGGGACCGATCGTGCACGTCAACCCGGACGGCAGCCTGCTGGCGTTGCGCTGGGCGGCGCAGCTGCCGGGCGCGATCGGCCTGGATTTTGCGCAGATGAGCAGTGCCGGCGACCTGGAAGATGCATTCGCAGTGGCAGACCGCTCGGGAATTCCCGCGCAGAACCTGCTGGTGGCAGACCGCAGCGGACGCATCGCCTGGCGCCTGATCGGCGCGCGCCCTGAGCGCAATGCGGGCTGCAGCCCCAGTGGCATCGCCGAATTGGCGAGCTCGTTCGCCGGTGCGGCTGCAACCTCGCCCGCGCCTGCCCAGGCGGCAACGCCGCCCCCGCCAACCGGCTGCCAGCCCTGGCCGGTGCGCAGCGACGCGGCGCCTGCCTTGATCGACCCACCCTCGCACCGGCTGTGGACCGCCAACAGTCGCGTCGTCGACGCGCAACAGCTGGCCATCCTCGGCAACGCCGGCTACGACCTTGGTGCGCGGGCGCAGCAGATCCGCGACGATTTGTTCGCCAGACAACGCTTCACCGAGCGCGACTTGCTCGCGATCCAGCTGGACGACCGCGCCCTGCTGCTGACCCGCTGGTGGCAGCTGCTGCGCGGCGTGGTCGAACACAGCAAGGATCCGGCGCTGCAGCAGATCGAACGCGCCACGCGGCAGTGGGACGGCCGCGCATCCGCCGGATCGGCCAGCTACCGCATCGTGCGCGACTTCCGCAGCAACACCATCGCAACGGTGGAAGCCGGTTTGCTGACGCCAGCCAGGTCCGCGCTGGGCGAGGCGTTCCAGCCACCACGGCGTGCACAGCTGGAAGGCATCGTCTGGCCATTGCTGCAGCAGCGCCCGGCGCATCTGCTGCCACCGGGCCATGCCAGCTGGGATCGGCTGCTCATCGATGCCGCACGCGATGCGCAGACCGCGCTGCTTGCGCAGGGCGAGCCGGGCCAGTCGCTTGCCGATCACACCTGGGGCGAGCGCAATACCGCCGCCATCTGCCACCCGATCGCGCGCGCTTTGCCACTCGTCCAGCGCTGGCTGTGCATGCCACCGGATCAACTGCCGGGCGATCGCGACATGCCGCGCGTGCAAGGCCCGGCGTTCGGCGCCTCCGAACGCATGGTGGTGTCGCCCGGCCACGAGCAGGACGGCATCGTGCACATGCCGGGCGGCCAGAGCGGACACCCGCTATCGCCGTTCTGGGGCGCCGGGCACGACGATTGGGTGCATGGCCGGCCGACGCCATTTCTGCCGACCGCTACCCGCCATACGCTGCAGTTGCAGCCGGAATAGGCGTGGCGTATTGCCTCGTTGATCGACACGCGCGCAACCCGCGCTGCGGGCGCTGGCCGGGGCGCGGAACGGGAGCTGGAGAAGAGGACGCACCCACGTCATGCGACCGGTCGCCTGCGATGCCACGCATTCCGCGCCGGCCTCAACCAGCGTTCCATGTCGACGAACGGCTTGCTAGGTGACAGACGGCACCTGGCTGCGCGCGCACCCTCATCCGCCCTTGGGGCACCCTCTCCCGGCGGGAGAAGGGATGAGCGCTCCAATCCATCAAGCGAGCACAGCATGCTAAGATGCATTTGATAACCATTCCCATTAGTGATCAATGCGCCCCACGCTCCTTGTCACCGCGCTCGCCGTCGCCCTGGCTTCAACCTCCCCCTGTGCCGTCGCCCAACAACGCACCGGCGCTGCAACCGTCACCGACCTGGATGGCGTCAACGTGGTCGGCCGCGCGCAGACCCTGTACAAATCCGAAGACGCAGCGGTGGCGACACGTACCGACACGCCACTGGCGCTGGTGCCGCAATCGGTGCAGGTGCTGCCGCGCGAGCTGATCGACGATCAGGCCGCACGCCAGATCACCGATCTGTATCGCAGCATCAGCGGCATCAGTTTCTTCAGCTACGCCGGCGTCACCTTGCGCGGTTTCCGGCAGGAAAACGTGCTGTACGACGGCTTGCGCGGCGATCCGTATGCGGGCTTTTCGGTGCCGCAGCTGTTCAACATCGAACGCGTGGAAGTGCTCAAGGGACCGGCCGGCGCCCTGTACGGCGGCGGCGAACCGGGCGGCGTCATCAACTACGTCACCCGCAAGCCTGGGCACCAGGCGCAGCGGCGGGTGGAGCTGCAGGTGGGCAACCAATCCTTCGGCGCGGCCTCGTTCGAAGCCACCGGCCCGGTGCGCGAGGACGGACGCGTGCGCTACCGCATCGGTGCGTATGCCGACGGCGAAGACGGATTTCGCTGGAACACCGACAGCCAGAGCCAGATCGGTGATGCGTCGGTGGCGTTCGACATCGGCCAGACCGGCGAACTGACCCTGCAGTACACCGACATCACCCAGAACCTCGGCGGCAACCGGCTGCGCGGTGTGCCGGTGGACGATGCCGGCACCTTCCTCACCAACCGCCGCTGGAACCACAACGAGCCTACCGACTTCCTGGACATGCGCGCCAAGGTGGCGTTCGCGCAGTATCGCTTCTCACCGTCCAGCGCATGGGATCTGGACATGGCGCTACGCTGGTTCAAGAACGACGAACACCAGATCTATCACGAGCCGATGGGGCTGATCGATCGCAACCGCGACGGCACCGCCGAGTGGATGACGCGCCAGTTGCGTAACCAGTACCGCGACAACGATGCGATCTCCAGCAACGTCAATGCGGTGTTCCGCACCAGCACCGGCGACATCGCGCACAAGCTGCTGATGGGCGCCGATTACTACCGGCTGGATGCCGACTTCCGCGCGCAGACCGCCAATACCGCAGATACCGGGCGTGTCCGCGGGCCGGTGCCGGGCATCGACCTGTTCAACCCGGCTTATGGCCGCAGCGGCTTCTACGACTACGGCCTGGACACGCTGCCCTGGCGCGCCACCAGCACCCGCAGCCAGCGCTACGGCGCCTATCTGCAGGATGAACTCACCCTCACCCCGCGCTGGCATGCGATGGCGGGCCTGCGCTGGGACGGCTTCAAGGACGACAACCGGCTGGATGATTCGCGCGTCACCGGCAACGATCTGAGCTGGCGTCTCGGCAGCACCGTGGTGTTGCGCGAGGGCATCAATGCCTACGCCAGTTACGCCAGCGGATTCGTGCCCCAGGATGCTGCCAGCCAGGACGCCAGCGTCGGCGGGCCCTTCGAGCCGGAGCGCAGCACGCAATGGGAGCTGGGCCTGAAGACCGCACTCAACGATGGCGGGCTCAGCTTGAACACCGCGCTGTATCGCATCGAGCGCAGCAACATCGTGCAGGCCAACGGCGCGATCGTGGACGGCGTCAACCAGCTGTCCGCGCTCGGCCTGGTCCGCAGCGAGGGATTGGAAGTGGATCTGCTGGCCGACCTCACCGAGCGCTGGGTCTTCAATCTTACCTACGCCTACAACGACGCACGCGTCATCGATGCCGGCACCAACGGCATCACCAACGCTTCCGGCGATCGCTTCGCCAATGCGCCACGCAATACCTTCGGCCTGTGGACACGCTACGATCTGCCGGCCTGGCGCTCGGCCATCGCCTTCGGCGCCGACTACGTGGGCGAGCGCGTCAGCCTGGAGGGTCAACGCGTCAAACCGTACGCCATCTACGACATCAGCTGGCAGACCCAGTGGGACGCGTGGAAGCTGCAGGTCAACGTCAAGAACCTGTTCGACAAGGTGTACGCAGTGAGCGGCTTCAATGCACGCGGTGGGCACTTCCCCGGCGAGCCGCGACGCATCTACGCGCAGCTGGCCTACAGCTTCTGAGCGTGGCGCACCGCGACGGCGTTCGTCGCATCTGGTCGCGGCGAACGCCCTGCGGTCGCTGCCGCATGGCGGACGATCGGTGCCGCGTCGCCAGCCAGGCAATGAACCTGCGCCCAATCGGACGGGCATGCATGGGCTGGAACTTAACGTCGCGTGGGACACACTAGAGGCCGTCGCGATCGAAGCTGCACGCCAGCGCGATCGCCCTCCTCTCCCCACTGACCGGAATCCGCATGCCCCCGCTTGCCCGCACCGCTTCCGCCTTGCTGCCGCTCGTGTTCGCCGCTGCCTGTTCGGCCGCGCCGCCCGCTCCTCCCGGCCCTCCGCCGGCACCGGTCGCCGGTTGTACCGCCAAGGTGAAGCCGGGGCAGAGTCTGCAAAACGCCATCGACAAGCTGCCGCACAGCGACACGCCGTCGGTGCTCTGCCTAGACAAAGGCGAGTTTCCACTGAACGGGCTGGTCTCCATCCACCGCGGCAATCTCACCCTGCGCGGCAAGGGTCCCGCCACCGTGCTGCGCATGGCCGATGGAGTGCAGCAACCGGTACTGGTGGTCGGCGACTACGAGAACCAGCAGCCGACCGGAGTGATCCGCAATGTCAGCATCGAAGACATGCAGATCGTCGCCAGCACCGGCGACAAGGAATTCATGCCCGAGCGTCCGTATCTGAGCAATAGCGCGGTGGTGGTGCGTTCCGGCCAGGGCATCCACCTGGCCGGTCTGCAGGTCAACAAATGCCGCAGCGCCTGCCTGTTGAGCGAGTACGACACGCGCGAGATCACCATCGAGAACAACGACGTTTCCGGCGCGATCTGGGACGGCGTGTCGTTCAACCGCACCGCCAAGGTCACGATGGTCAACAACTACATCCACGACAACGTGGCCGCCGGCCTGACTACCGAACATCTGGAAGACAGCGAGATCCGCAACAACCGCTTCGAGCGCAACGGCAGCCAGGGCATCTACCTGTCCGATGCGCGACGCAACCGCTTCAGCAACAACGTGTTCGATGGCAACAAGGCCGCCGGCGTGTTCCTGGCCTGTGCCATCCGTTACCGCACGCCGGAAATCCTGTGCTGGGACAACAGCATGAGCCAGGACAACGTGTTCGAGAACAATCGTTTCGCCAATACGCCGTTCACCTACACCATCGGCGTGGACCGTGCAGCCAACTGCACTGCCGCCGACTTCAAGCCGAATCTGTGGCGCAACAATCAGGCCGATGTGGCAGGAGTAGATATCGAACCACAGCGTTACGGTTACTGCGTGCGCCACGAGCAATAAGAGCAGCCGGCGGCGCCAGGGCGGGCACCGCCCGCCGCCGTTGCAACGGATCAGGACGCCAGTGCCTGCGCATGCACCCCTGCGATGGCGCGGCCGGAAGGATCGGCCATCGCGGCAAAACTCGCATCCCAGGCAATGGCCGTCGGCGAGGAACACGCGATCGACTTGCCACCCGGCACCGTCTCGGCCGCCGCCTGGCCCGGGAAGAACTGCTCGAACAGGCTGCGATAGAAATACGCTTCCTTGGTCTGCGGCGGATTGACCGGGAAACGCCGGTTCGCTGCAGCCAGCTCACGATCGCTGACATGCGCAGCGGCGTGCGCCTTGAGCCCGTCGATCCAGCCATAGCCCACGCCGTCGCTGAACTGCTCTTTCTGCCGCCACAGGATGGAATCGGGCAGGTAGCCGGCGAACGCCTCGCGCAGCACGCCCTTCTCCATGCGCGTTGCGCCGCTGCTGGTCTTGTCGATCATCTTGTCGCTGGCGTCCATGCGCATGGCCACATCCAGGAACTCGCGATCCAGGAAAGGCACCCGCGGCTCCACCCCCCAGGCCATCATCGACTTGTTGGCACGCAGGCAATCGTAGTTGTTGAGCGCGTCGAGCTTGCGCACCAGTTCCTCGTGGAATTCGCGGGCGTTGGGCGCCTTGTGGAAATACAGGTAACCGCCGAAGATTTCGTCGCTGCCTTCGCCCGACAGCACCATCTTGACGCCCATGGCCTTGATCCGTCGTGCCAGCAGAAACATCGGCGTGGAGGCGCGGATGGTGGTGACGTCATAGGTCTCGATATGGCGTATCACTTCCGGCAACGCATCCAGCCCCTCTTCGAAGGTGTATTCGAAGCCGTGATGCACGGTGCCGATCGCCGCGGCCGCCACTTCGGCTGCGGCGAGATCGGGCGAGCCCTTCAGGCCGATCGCGAACGAATGCAGCCGCGGCCACCACGCCTCGGTGGTGTCGTTCTCCTCGATGCGATGGCGTGCGTAGCGGGCGGCAACTGCGGCAACCAACGACGAATCCAGGCCACCGGACAACAGCACGCCGTACGGCACGTCGGTCATCAGCTGGCGGTGCACTGCCCGCTCGAAGGCCTGTCGCAATTCCTGCAGCGGCACCTGCACGCCCTCCACTTCGCCGTATTCGCGCCAGGCGCGCTCGTAGTAGCGGCTGAGCGCGCCGGTGGCGCTGTCATACCAATGGCCGGGCGGGAACTGCGCCGCATCGGCGCAGGTATCCACCAAAGACTTCAGCTCCGAGGCCACCCGCAGCCGCCCTTCGCGATCATGTCCCCAGTACAGCGGCACCACGCCGATCGGATCGCGCGCGATGATCACCCGGCCAGCCGCCTTGTCCCATAGCGCGAACGCGAAGATACCGTTGAGACGGTTGAGGTACGAGGCCGGCGCGTCCTCGCGGTACAGCGCATTGATCACCTCGCAATCGGAGCCGGTCTGGAACGCATACGGCTGCAGCAGTTCGGTCTTGAGTTCGCGATGGTTGTAGATCTCGCCGTTGACCGCCAGCACCAATTGCCCGTCTTCGGACAGCAACGGCTGCGAACCGCCGGCCGGGTCGACGATGGCCAGGCGCTCATGCACCAGGATCGCGCCGCTGTCGACGTACACACCGCTCCAGTCCGGGCCGCGATGGCGCTGCCGCTGCGAACACTCCAGCGCCTGCCGGCGCAGTGCCTGCAGATCGTCGCCGGGTTGCAGGTCGAAGATACCGAAGATGGAACACATGGAAACACTCCTGATGACACAGCGGGATTGATGGCCGGTGGCTAGCGTGCTGCACGAAAACGACACCCATAAAAAAAACCCGCATCGGCCGATGCGGGTTTTCTGGTTCCTGGGCGTTTGGTGGTACTTCGCCTAGTCGCAGACCCGCATCGGCCGCGCACGATTATTCGCGCGCAGGCCATTGCGGTTGGCATTAATGAGGTTGGCGAGGCGGACGACCATGCAGCTGACGCTAACCCTTCGTTTTGACTGGCGCAACTGTTTCAGCGGCAACGACGCCGTGCCCGCGACCACTCACTCGATCAGCAAGCGCTCGATCAGCGTGCGGTACAGCGCCGGCAAAGCCTCCAGATCGGCCACACGTACGTGCTCGTCGACTTGATGGATGCTGGCATTGACCGGGCCCACCTCGATGCACTGCGCGCCCAGCGGCGCGATGAAGCGCGCATCGGAGGTGCCGCCGCCGGTACTTTCCTCCGGCGGCGCGCCGGCGAACTGGCCCAGCACCTCGCGTGCGACGCGACGCAGGCGGCCTTCCGGGGTATAGAACGGCTCGCCACTGCGATGCCAGCGTAGCGAATACTCCAACCCGTGGCGGTCGAACATGGCGGTGATTTCCGCCTCCAATCGCGGCGCGTCCCAGTGCGGGGTGTAGCGCAGGTTGAAGGCAACCTGCAGCTCGCCGGGAATCACGTTGTTGGCGCCGGTGCCGGCATGGATATTGGAAAGTTGCAGGCTGGTGGGCGGAAAACTTTCGAAGCCCTGGTCCCACTGCCGGGCCACCAGTTCGGCCAGTGCCGGCGCGGCCTGATGGATGGGGTTGCGCGCCTTGTGCGGATACGCCACGTGCCCCTGTACGCCGCGCACCGTCAGCGTGCCGGACAGGCTGCCGCGCCGTCCCACGCGCAACAGGTCGCCCAGCCGCTCGGTGGACGAAGGCTCGCCGGTGATGCACCAGTCGATGCGCTGCCCACGCGTGCGGAACAGCTCGGCAACGCGGCGCACGCCGTCGATGGCATCGCCCTCTTCGTCGGAGGTCAGCAGTACCGCCAGCGTACCGGGGTGATCCGGATGCGCAGCGGCGAATCCTTCGGCGGCGATCGCGAACGCAGCCACGCTGCCCTTCATGTCGGCCGCGCCACGTCCATACAGCACGCCGTCGCGCACCTGCGGATCGAACGGATCGCTGGTCCAGGTCTCGCATGGCCCCGGCGGTACCACGTCGGTATGCCCGAGCAGCACCAGCACCGGCGCGCCGCTCCCGTGCGTGGCCCACAGATTGTCGACCTCGCCCAGGCGCAGGTGTTCGCAGGCAAAGCCCGCCGCAGCCAGCCGCTCGGCGAGCAGCGCCTGGCAGCCGGCATCGTCGGGCGTCACCGACGCGCGCGCGATCAGGTCACAGGTCAATTGCAGGACGTCGCTGGTCATCGTGATCTCTTGCCGGTGGATGCATGCCGCGCATGCGTGGAAACGGGCAGCCTGCGCTTGCATGCAGCGCTGTGCAGCCCATCAGGCGAAACGATGGCCGCATTGGCGTCAGCCGATCGAAAAGCGCGTCTTGAAACCGTTGTCGGAGAAGCCCTGGCTGACGCTGCCGTCGTCGGTCACTACCACCGGGCGGCGGATCAGTTGCGGGTACTCGCGCAACAGCAACTTCCACTCCGCCTCAGAACCGGGCGTCTTCTTGTTGTCGGGCAACTGCCGCCAGGTAGTGGAAGACTTGTTGATCAGCGCGTCGAATCCGCCCGCCTTGCCAGCCCACTCCAGCAGTGTTTCCGGCGACGGCTTGTTGTCACGGTAATCCACAAACGTATGCGCGACACCGAAACGGTCCAGCCACTTGGTGGCTTTCTTGCAGGTGTCGCAGTTTTTCAATCCGTAGAGCGTGGTCATCTCTGTTCCCGGTAAATCGGCCTATAAAGCCCCTCTCCCGTCGGGGCGAGAAGGCACAGCTTGCGCGCCATTGGCGCGCGTGCCTTGGAGCGCCCGCGCCGCAAGCGCGGGCCGGGGCGCGGAGCGGGGGTTAGGGTGAGGGGACGGGCGAGGCCTTGTGCAGACCCTGCATCAGGCTTCGCTCGCGCCCTCATCCGGCGCTTCGCGCCACCCTCTCCCCGTGGGAGAAGGAAAGCACTCGCGCCGTCACTTAACGCGCGACGAAGCCCCTCTCCCGTCGGGAGAGGGGTTGGGGTGAGGGTACGTGCGAAGACTCGTGTAACAATGACTGCCAGGCTTCGCCCGTACCCTCATCCGGCGCTTCGCGCCACCTTCTCCCGATGGGAGAAGGGAGGCACTCGCGCCGTCACCTACCGCGCGACTATCTGCAGAATTATCTCCGCAGGGGAAAAGGAATTAGTCCGCCAACCCACGCAGCAGCTCGTTGACGCTGGTCTTGCTGCGCGTTTTCGCGTCCACCTGCTTGACGATCACCGCGCAATACAGCGAGTGCGTCCCGTCCTTGGACGGCAGCTGTCCGGAGACGACCACGCTGTAAGGCGGCACGTAACCGTAGGAAATCTCGCCGGTAGCGCGGTTGTAGATGCGCGTGCTCTGGCTGATGAACACGCCCATGCCGATCACGCTGTGGTGACCGATGACCACGCCTTCGACCACCTCCGAACGCGCACCGATGAAACAGTGGTCTTCGATGATGGTCGGGCTGGCCTGCAATGGCTCGAGGACGCCGCCGATGCCGGCACCGCCGGACAGATGACAATGCTTGCCGATCTGCGCGCACGAGCCCACCGTGGCCCAGGTGTCGACCATGGTGCCCTCGCCGACATGGGCGCCGATGTTGGTGAAGCTGGGCATCAGCACCACGTCCTTGCCGAAGTAGCTGCCGCGCCGCGCCACCGCACCCGGCACCACGCGCACGCCGGCCTTGCGGAACTCCGCTTCGTGGAAGTCGGCGAAGCGTGACTCCACCTTGTCCCAGAACGGCGCCGGCTGGGCGTCGATCACCGCCATCTCGTTGACGCGGAAGTACAGCAGCACCGCCTTTTTCAACCACTCGTTGACGGTCCAGCCGCCCTGCCCGTCCGGCTCGGCCACGCGGAACTCGCCGCTTTCCAGGCCGTCGATCACGCGGTTGACGATGGCGCGGGTCGAGCCTTCGATCTCGTCCACGGTGAGGGTGGCGCGGCGCTCGAAGGCACTTTCGATGCCGAACTTCAATTCGTCGTTGCCCACCTGCAGGGCGGCCTGCATGGCCTGCTCGGCGATCGGCTGCTTCTTCGCGGCAGCGGCTTTCTTGCTGGCCGGCGCCGCCACCACGGTGGTCGGCCGGCTGGCAACGCGTGCTGCACCGGCGACCTTCTTCACCGCAGCTTTCTTGGCGACGGCAGGCTTGGACGCCGCTTTCTTGTCGACAGCCGCCAGCGGTTTCGCCTTGCCGGCCGGCTTGGTGTTGGCGACGGTGCTGCTGCGCGCGCCGGTGCGCTTGGACGCGGCGCCGGCGGTGGTCGCGCTGGACTTGCGCGCGCTCTTCTTGGTGGTGGCCATGGGGGTCTCCGGAAGGTACTAGGCGGGGTCGAGACAGGCGCACAACGCATCGCGCAGGGCCTGCCGGGCGGATTCGGACAACGGGCGGTCGTGCTCGTCGGTGATCTGGAACTGGTCTTCGGCACGCTCGCCGAAGGTGGCGATGCGTGCGTCGTGCACGCGCAGGTGCTGCATGCGCAACACGTGTGCCACATCGGCGAGCAGGCCGGGGCGGTCGGGTGCGACCAGGCTGATACGGGTGCGGCGCCCGCCGGCGCTTTCACTGAACTCCACCCGTGGGGCGAAGCGGAAATGCCGCAGCTGGCGCGGTACCGCGCGCCGCGCCGGCCGCACCTTCGCCAGGTCGCCTGCCAGCACCTGGCGCAAGGTGGCGGCCAGCCGCTGCGGGTCGCCATCTGCGAAGCTGTCCTGCGGCAAGACTTCGAACACGTCGAAGATCGCATCGTGCGGTGCGTCCAGCACGCGCGCGCGGTGGATGCCGTAGCCCTTGCGGTCCAGCGTGGCCACGATCGCCGAGAACAGGCCGTCGCGGTCGGGCGAGTACACGAACACTTCCAGCGCATCGTTGTCCGGCACCGCGCGCCGCGCCTTGACCAGGGTCTGGCCGATCTCCACCTCGATCAGCGAGGCGGCCTGCCAGGCCAGTTGCTCGGGCCGGAAGCGTAGGAAGTTCTCGTCCGGCATGCCGGCGAACTGACGATCGATGGTGACATCGTCATGCCCTTGCGCCTGCATCAGCGCACGCGCCGATTCGCGCGCTTCGCGCAGGCGTTCCTCGCGCGGCGGCGGGTGTTCCAACCCCTCGCGCAAGGCGCGACGTGCAGCGAAATACAGGTCGGCCAACAGGCGATCCTTCCACGCATTCCACAGCTTGGGACTGGTGCCGGCGATATCGGCGCAGGTCAGCAGATAGAGGTAATCCAGGCGCTCGCGCGTGCCCACCAGCGTGGCGAAGCGATGGATCACCTCAGGGTCGGAGATGTCCTGCTTCTGCGCGGTGACCGACATGCGCAGGTGCTGCTCCACCAGCCAGGTCACCAGCTCGGTATCGCCTTCGCTCAGGCGATGCGCCAGGCAGAACGCACGCGCATCCACCGCCCCGAGTTCGGAATGATCGCCGCCACGGCCCTTGGCGATGTCGTGGAACAGCCCGGCCAGCAACAGCAACTCCGGCTTGCGCAGGCGCGGCCAGACTTCATGGGTGATCGAAAAACGCTCGTCGGCGCGGCCGGCAGCGAACAGGGCGATGTTCCGCAGCACCATCAAGGTGTGCTGGTCCACCGTGTAGACGTGGAACAGATCGAACTGCATGCGCCCGGAGACGCTGGCGAAGGCGGGAATCCACTGCCCCAGCACGCCCAGCCGCGCCATGCGGTTGAGCGTTTCCACCGCACGCGGGCCGCGCAGCAGCGCCATGAAGCGCTCGCGTGTGGCCGCATCGGCCACGTCGTAGGCCGGCAGCTCGTGCAGCACCTCGGCCAGCGCGCGCGCAGTCAGCGAATGCAGCCCACGCACCTCGCGATGCGCCGCCCATTGCGCGAATAGCGCGAACACCTGCAGCACATCGCCCTCGGGCCAGCTGTCGGCATCGGCGGCCAGATAGCCACGCCGCAGGCTGAAACCAGCGCCCAGCGGCTCGGGCACCGCCTCGCCATCGAATTGCTCTTCGAACCGTTGCAACAACCGGTCGCTGACGCGACGGATCACCGCAGCGCTGCGGTAGAAGCGCTGCATCATCTTTTCCACGCCCAGGCTTTCCAGGTCGTCGGCATAGCCCAGGCGCTGCGCCAGGGTCTTCTGGTAATCGAAACGCAGGCGCTCTTCCGGACGGTTGGCGACGATGTGCAGGCCGAAGCGCAGCCGCGCCAGTTCTTCGCGCTCGCGCCGCAGCGCCACCGCTTCATCGAAACCCACATGCCCAAGGCCGACCAGGGCCTCGAGATCCTTGACCCCGAACGCGCGCAATGCCATCCAGCCCAGCGTCTGCAGATCGCGCAGGCCGCCCGGGCCGTCCTTGATGTCGGGCTCGAGGTTGTCGGCGGTATCACCGAAGCGCTGGTGACGCGCCAGCAATTCCTCGCGTTTGGCCTGGAAGAAATCGCGCGGCGGCCAGACCCGCTGCGGCGCGATCGCCGCCGTCAGGGCCGCACGCGCGGCGCCGTCGGCGACCAATGGGCGCGATTCGATCAACGCGGTCAACACGGTCTGGTCAGCGGCGGCAGCAGTGCACTGCGCGGGCGAACGCACCGCATGGCTGATCGGCAGGCCCACATCCCATAGCAATGCGAACAGGCGGGCCAGCGCCTGCTCATGCTGCTGCTGGGCGGCGCCCTCGCCGAGGATCAGCACATCCACATCCGAGCGCGGGAACAGCTCACCGCGCCCGTAGCCGCCCACCGCATGCAGCGACAGGCCACTCTCGGCCGGGATGCAGCGGATCCAGGCGTTGCGCATCAGTTGATCGACTGCGCGCGCGCGCAGGGCCACCAGCCGCTCGATCGGCTCGCCCTGATCGAAGCGTTTGCACAGGCGCATGTCCGCATGCACCAGCAGCGGACGGGCCTGAGCGGCCCAGTCCGCGTCGCCGGCGACGCCCGGGTCGGGTCGCTCCGCCGGCGCGTCCGTCATACCGGCGCGGGCGAATTGGCCGACAGCGTCAGCACATCCACGCCGTCTTCGGTGACGGCCACCATGTGTTCCCACTGCGCGGACAGCTTGCGGTCCTTGGTCACCACGGTCCAGCCGTCGGGCAGGGTCTTATGGTGATAGGTCCCTTCGTTGATCATCGGCTCGATGGTGAAGGTCATGCCCGGCTTGAGCACCAGGCCCTCGCCCGGACGGCCGTAATGCATCACCTGTGGCTCGTCGTGGTAGACCTTGCCGATGCCGTGGCCGCAATAGTCACGCACCACGCTGAAGCGCTCGGCTTCGGCGAACTTCTGGATCGCATGGCCCACGTCGCCCAGCGTGGCGCCCGGCTTGACCGCACGGATGCCGCGCCACATGGCTTCATACGTGGTTTCCACCAGCCGTTTGGCCATCACCGAGGGCGTGCCCACGTAATACATTCGGCTGGTGTCGCCATGCCAGCCATCCTTGATGACGGTGACATCGATGTTGACGATGTCGCCCTCCTTCAGGACCTTGGCTGCGCTTGGAATGCCGTGGCAGATCACGTTGTTGACCGAGGTGCACACGCTCTTGGGAAAGCCGCGATAGCCCACGTTGGCAGGAATGGTGCCCTGCACGTTGATGATGTGGTCGTGGCAGATGCGGTCCAGCTCGGCCGTGGTCACCCCCGGTTTCACATGCGGGGCCACCACGTCGAGCACCTCGGCGGCCAGGCGGCCGGCGATACGCATCAGTTCGATTTCTTCTTTGGTTTTCAGATTGACGCTCATGGCGGGGATTATCGCCGATTCGGGCTGAATCTGAACGACCCGCACCCGGCTTATTTGAGCGCCGCCGGGCCGCTGCGCAAGCAGACCGGGCAGCAGGAAACCGCCACTAACCCCCTATTCATCCGTGACGGTGTGCACGCAGCGTCAAATTACGCACCAGCGAAGTCATGCGCAAGACATCGCATTTCCGACAAAAGCGCCAGCGAAAACAGGTAGATGCAAGCTGAATTCGCCGTTATGTTTGGCACGGCGGATGCATTGCATGGGGTGCGACGAGTGGTCGCGTCATCAATGACCTGACCGGTCAAGGAAATGTCCATGCGTACTGTCCGCCCTGTCCTGCTGTCCCTCGGCCTGTTCTCGATCGTCGGCGTCGCGAACGCAGCAGATACCACCACCTTCAACGTCAAGATCGCCGTGACCAAGGCCTGCACCATCACCGCCGCTTCCGCTACCGACGTGGACTTCGGTTCGGTGCTGTCGACCTCGACTGCCAATGCCGATGCCAACGGCAGCGTGACCGCCCAATGCACCGCCTTGACTCCCTACAACATCGCACTGAGCGCAGGCAGCAACGCGGGCACCGCCAACGACGTCACCACCCGCCGGATGAAGAACGCCGATCCGCTGGTCACCACCAACAACTACATCGCCTACCAGCTCTACCAGGATCTGGGCCGCAGCACCGTCTGGGGCAGCACCACCGGCACCAACACGCTCAGCCGCACCGCTACCGGCATCAATCAGGTCTACCCGGTCTACGGCCGCGTGACCAACCCCTCGGCCAACAACCCCGCCACCGGTAGCTACCAGGACACGATCACCGCCACGATCATCTACTGAGGCCACGCATGCCACTGCCCCCCCTGCCATTCCGCCTGCCGCCCTGGCTGATCCCGGCCGTGTTGGCGCTGCTGCTGGTGCCCGGTAGCGGCTGGATGTTGCCGGCGGCGCACGCGGCCAGCCTGCAGCTGGCGCCGACCTCGCTCAGCCTGAGCGCGGAACAGTCTGCCGACGGGCTGTGGCTGAGCAATAGCGGCGGGGCGCCGGTACAGGTACAGACCCGCGCCTATCGCTGGACCCAGCGCGACGGCCAGGACCAGCTCGAGCCGACCCAGGAGTTGCTGGTCAGCCCGCCGATGCGCACCCTGGCCGCCGGCGAACGCCAGCTGATCCGGGTGATCCGTGCCGGGCCACCGCCGACGGGCGAGGAACGGTGCTACCGCATCATCGTCGACGAACTGCCCAGCGCCGACGCCGACCGCAAGGGCATGCAGTTCGTGCTGCGCTATTCGGTGCCGATCTTCGTGCTGCCGCCCGGCAAGGGCGAGCCGACACCGAAGCTGAGCGCGGAGGTGATCGCCGGCAACGACGGCACGGCGCAGATCCAGATCCGCAACACCGGCGACGGGCATGCCCAGGTCGCGGACCTGCAGCATCGCGTCGACGGCGCCACCAGGACCGCGTTGAACGGCCTGGTCGGCTATGTCCTGCCCGGCCAGACCATGCGTTGGTCGCTGGGCGCCCCGGTGGCGCAGTTCGCGCGCGGCTCCATCGTCGCAAGGATCAATGGTGAGGCCGACGAACGCACCTTGCTGGCCGTGCCTGCAGCCCCGTGATGCGGCCCTGCTGGCGATGCTGCTGCTCGCCACCACCGGCTGCCCGGGCACCGTCGCGGCCAGCGATCTGGCCGATATGACCACGCTGCCGGACCTGCCCGTGCGCAGCGCTGCTGCCCAACCGCAGACGCTGTATCTCGATGTCACCCTGAATCAGGCCGATCGCGGCCTGGCACCGTTCGAACTGGTGGATGGCCGCCTGCGTGGCTCGGTCGAAACGCTGCGCAAGCTCGGCTTCGTACTGGCCGACCGCGCACCCGA
This sequence comes from Xanthomonas sp. NCPPB 1067, assembly GCF_020783795.1. Taxonomy (NCBI): domain Bacteria; kingdom Pseudomonadati; phylum Pseudomonadota; class Gammaproteobacteria; order Lysobacterales; family Lysobacteraceae; genus Xanthomonas; species Xanthomonas sp. NCPPB 1067. The sequence goes on along the minus strand of NZ_JAJGQG010000006.1, from coordinate 135,203 downwards.
GGAAACGATCGAACTGGACAGCCTGCCCGATGCGCAGGTGCGCTACGACGCCGCATTGCAGCGACTCGCCCTGCAGGTGCCGCTGGCGCAGTTGTCGCTGTCCACCACGGTGTTGAAGGCCGAGGAGATCGCCCCACCCGATGCGACCGCCTCGCCCGGCGCGCTGCTCAATTACGACCTGTACGCCACGCGCAACACCGGCGCCAGCAGCGTGTCGCTGGCCACCGAGCTGCGCGGCTTCGGCATCGGCCGCGGCATGATCGATACCACTGCCGTCTTTCTGGCTTACGACCGCCCCCAGGACGAGCGCTGGCGCAGCGAGGCGGTGCGCCTGGACAGCGCCTGGCAGATGGATTTTCCCGAAACCGCCACCAGCCTGCGGGTCGGCGATTTCTATAGCGGCTTCGTCGACTGGAGCCGCTCGATCCGCCTGGGCGGGGTGCAGATCGGGCGCAATTACGCCCTGCAACCGTATCGGGTGCTGACCCCGACGCCGAGCTTTCTCGGCGAAGCGGCCGTGCCCTCCACGGTGGAGCTGTATGTCGATGGCCTACGCCAGTACAGCGGCCAGGTGCCGGCCGGCCCCTTCCAGCTGGCCGCGCAACCGGGCATCAGCGGCACAGGGCAGGCCCAGATCGTGGTGACCGACGCCTTCGGCCGCGTGCGCCGCCTGGACTTCGCCTTCTATGGCACGCCGCAATTGCTGGCGCGCGGCATCTCCGAATGGTCGGCCGGCATCGGCCATCTGCGCCGCGATTACGGGGTGCGCTCGTTCTCCTACGCCTCTCAACCGGTGGCCAGCGCCACCCTGCGCCGCGGCCTGCGCGACGACTTCACCATCGAGGCGCACACCGAAGCCGGTGGTGGCGTGGTCACCGCCGGTGCCGGCGGCATCTGGCTGCTCGGCGCCGGCGGCGTGATCAATGCCGCTTACGCGCATAGCCGCATGCACGACTTGCGCGGCGGCCAGTACGTGCTGGGCTATGCCTGGAACAACCGCCGCTTCAACTTCAACCTGGGCACCCAGCGTACCCACGGCGCCTATCGCGATCTGGGCGCGCTGCAAGGCAGCGTGCCAGCGCGCATCAGCGACCGCGCGGTGGCCGGCGTCAACCTGTCGTCGATCGGTTCGCTGGGCACCAGCTATGTCCGGCTGAGTTACCCGCAGGGCGACACCTCGCGCTACGCCAGCGTGTTCTGGTCGCGCAGCTTCGGGCGCAACTGGGCGGCCAACCTGTCGGCCAACCAGAACCTGGACGTACGCAGCGACCGCAGCATGTATCTGTCGCTGTCCACCACCTTCGGCGAGCTGCGCCAGGCCAGTGCCTCGATGCAGCGCAACGGCAACCGCACCGGTCTGGTGGCCGACGTCAGCCAGCCGCTACCCGGCGATGGCGATCTGGGGGGCATCGGCTGGCGCGTACAGGGGCGCGCCGGCGACGACGCCAGTGGCGGACTGGCCGAACTGGGCTGGTTGAACCGGGTGGGCCGTTACACGCTGGGCGCGGCCAGCCAGGACGGCGACACGTTCGGCTACGCCAGCGCCAGCGGCAGCCTGGTCTGGATGAACGGGCGCGGTTTCGCGGCGCGCGACATCCAGGACTCCTTTGCGGTGGTGTCCACCGATGGGCAGGCCGGCATCCCGGTCCGGCTGGAAAACCGCCTGATCGGCGTGACCGACGCACGCGGCACGCTGCTGGTGACGCCCCTGCAATCCTGGCAACGCAACCAGCTCTCGATCGACACTCTGGACCTGCCGGCCGAGCTGCGCGTGGACCGGGTCGACACCACGGTCACCCCGCGCCAGCAATCCGGCGTGGCGGTGCGCTTCGGCATCACCCGCGTGCAGGCAGCGGTCATCGTGCTGCACGACGCCACCGGTGCAGCGCTGCCGGTCGGCAGCGTGGCGCAGCGCGAGGGCGACGCCGCACAGGTGGTGGTCGGCTACGACGGCGAAACCTATCTGGACAACCTGCGCGGCGACAACCGCATCCTGGTCGACACGCCCCAGGGACGTTGCGTTGCGACGTTCACCTACCCCGCGGTTGCAGGCGGCATTCCGCGGGTGGGTCCGCTGCCCTGCCTGCCCGAGCGAGCGCCATGACCATGCATGGACGCCGCGGCGCGCTGCTGGTGCTGATCCTGGCCATGCTGTGGCTGGCACCCTGCGCCGTGGCGCGGGCCGACACCGTCTGCACCGTCACCCTGGGCACGCCGCTGGCATTCGGCAACGTGGCCGCCAACGGCGCCACCGATGGGGTGGCCACCTTGAATGTGTCCTGCGCCACCGCCGCGCTCAGCGTGCTGGGCAACGCGCGGGTGACGCTGTGCCTGGACCTGGGCGCCGGCAGCGCCAGTGCCGGCGTGTACACACCGCGACGCATGAGCAATGCCACCGGCGACAGCCTGGGCTACCAGATCTACAGCGATGCGGCGCGTACCCAGATCTGGGGGGCGACCGGCTCGACCACGCCATCGCCCCTGGTTCTCACCTTCGCCTATCCGGTCCCGGTCATCACCGGCGGCTCCCAAACCACCACCGTCACGCTGTACGGGCGCATCCCGGGCAACCAGATCCTGTCGGTGGGCAACCACACCAGCACCTTCGGCGGCGCCGATACGGTGGTGCGCTACGCCTACAACGAAAGCATCATCGGCGGCATCCAGCAGCCCGCCGACTGCAATGCCGCCGGCAGCGGCACCAAGACCGCCAGCAATGCCTTCCCGTTCACCGCATCGGCCAACGTGCCGGCGCGCTGCAATACCTATGTCACCACCGACCTGGATTTCGGCAGCATCGCCGGCAGCATCGAAAGCGCCATCGACCGCAGCTCCACCATCAGCCTGGCCTGCACCAACCGTACCGCCTGGAACATCGGCCTGGATCTCGGCAGCAATGCCAGCGGGGGGGGCCGCCGCATGCGCCACGCCAGTAGCGCCAACTACATCGTCTATGAGTTGTACCGCGACGCCGGGCGCAGCAACCGCTGGGGCAGCACGATCGGGGTCGATACCCTGGCCGGCACCGGCAATGGCGTGGCCCAGACGGTCACCGTCTACGGGCGTGCGCCCGCTCCGCAACTGCCGATCGCCGGCAACTACAACGACACGGTGACCGTCTCGATCACTTACTGACAGTTAATAAAGTTCGCTTCGGCGGCGTCGTTATCTGCTACGACTCCAGTGCAAACGATTGCCTTATGACGCCGATCGCCTTTCTGCAGCGCCTGATGCTGGCCACCCTGGTTTGCGGCGCGCCGGCGGCCTACGCGGCCGGCAACCGCGGGCCGGAGAATTCCACCCTGCACATCGGCCTGCGCCTGCTCAGCGGCTGCGAACTGCGCACCACGCCACCGCGCGCCAGCTGCTCCAGGGGCACGCCCATGGCGATCGCGCCGCCAGCACGCAGCGCCGACGACGCTGCGTCCACCACTGGTCAGGACGCCAGCGCCCTGGCCGGCCCAGCTCCCGCCGACGCTGCGCGCGTCACCACCATCGCCTTCTGAGCCATGGCCACCGTCCTCACGCGCCGCATGCTGCCTGCCCTGGTCCTGACGCTGGCCTGTCTTGCGGCCCTTGGCGCTGCGACCGGAGCCGAGATCGCGATCGCGCCGACCACCGCCTATATTCCGGCCGACAGCGACCAGACCGCGGTCTGGCTGTACAACCAGGCGGCCCTGCCATGGCCTGCCGATGCCAAGCTCTACCGCTGGCGCCAGGATGGCGAGCGCGAGATATTGGAACCGGCCACCGGCGCCACGGTCAGCCCCGGCCACTTCGAGATTCCCCCGCAGGGCCGGCAGTTGCTGCGGGTGATCCGGCTGACCCCCAGTCCGGCACAGACCGAAGACAGCTACCGGCTGGTGGTGACCCAGCATGCCGACAGCGGCGAGAGCCAGTTGCTGCGCTACTCCACGCCGGTGTTCGCCCTGCCCGCCCAGGCCGCAGACCCGCATCCGGCGCTGCAGGCCACGGTCTCGGGGCGCGGCATGGGCCGCACCCTACGCGTCCACAACGCGGGGCTGCGCCACGCGCGCCTGGCTGACCTGGCCTATATCGATGCCGGCGGTAGCCGTCGCAGCATCCGTGACAACCTGGCCGGCTACATCCTGCCGGGGCAGACCCGGCACTGGCCGCTGCCGACCGACCTCCCGGCCGGTCGCGGCCGCGTGGTGGCCCGGATCAACAGCGAGATCGAAAGTACCTTGGCGGTGGAGCCGGGAATCGGCAATTGAGGCCCGGGAATGGGGAAGGCGGATCGCGTCAACTGATCGTGGACTGGTGAACGCTCGAGCGAACCAGGCTCTGCGATTCCCGATTCCCGATTCCCGATTCCCGCCAATTGCGCCACGCCAACCGGCCGGCTATACTCCGCCGGCTGTTTTGCGTCCTGCGATGCATCGCGCCGTCCACGTCGGACGTCACCGACGAATCCACACCTGCTGCCGCCATCCGTGCCGGGGTGCCCCCACAAGGGGTTCGCCACGGAGGCAACAGGGAAGCCCAACCCCGGAATCGTGTGCGTTTTGATGCGAGTCTCTCGCAGCGGCCCGCACCTCCATGTGCGGACTCTTTAAAAAAGTCCGAGCCGCGCACGGCGATTCCGCTACCAGGAGTTTTTTCAATGCCTCAGGTCACCATGCGTCAGATGCTGGAAGCCGGCGTCCACTTCGGCCACCAGACCCGCTACTGGAACCCCAAGATGGCGCCGTACATCTTCGGCGCACGCGGCAAGATCCACATCATCAACCTCGAGAAGACCGTTCCGCTCTTCAACGACGCGATGAACTTCCTGTCCTCGGTCGCGCAGAAGCGCGGCACCGTGCTGTTCCTGGGCACCAAGCGCAGCGCGCGCGAATCCATCAAGGAAGAAGCCGAGCGCTGCGGCATGCCGTTCATGACCCAGCGCTGGCTGGGCGGCACGCTGACCAACTTCCGCACCGTCAAGCAGTCGGTCGCCCGCCTGAAGGAACTGGAATCGGCAGAGACCGACGGCACCTTCGACAAGCTGGTCAAGCACGAAGTGCTGGGCCTGCGCCGCGAGCGCGAGAAGCTGGATGCCTCGCTGGGCGGCATCAAGGAAATGAACCGTCTGCCGGACGCCATCTTCGTGATCGACATCGGCCATGAAGACATCGCCATCAAGGAAGCCAAGAAGCTCGGCATCCCGGTGATCGCCGTGGTCGATACCAACTACGATCCGGCCCTGGTCGACTACGCCATCCCGGGTAACGACGACGCCATCCGCGCCGTGCAGCTGTACGCTCGCGCCGCTGCCGATGCCGTGCTGGAAGGCAAGGCCGCCGCGCCGAACGCCGCGTCGGTGCGCGAGGAAGAGTTCTCGGCCGAATCCGCCGACGAAGGCAAGGGCCGCCGCGCCCCGGCCAAGAAGGGCGACAAGAAGTCCGCTGACGCCGCTGCCGAGTAATCGGCCTGCAATGCGGCCGCACCATGCTGTGCGGCCGCAGCCCCGACGGGTCCGTCGCGTCCCGTCGTCCGGGCTATCGAAGACACCATGGGGGCGGTCAGCACGCTGCACCGTCTTCTACTGGCGGAAACACTCCGCCGCACGTATTCGTCCAATGAGGTAATCCCGTGGAAATCACTGCTTCCCTGGTCAAGGAACTGCGCGAGCGCACCGGCGCCGGCATGATGGAGTGCAAGAAGGCACTCGTCGAAAACGCTGGCGACATCGACGCCGCCGCCGAATGGCTGCGCAAGTCGGGCCTGGCCAAGGCCGACAAGAAGTCCGATCGCGTTGCCGCCGAAGGCCGCATCGCCACCGCGCAGACCGGCGGCAAGGCCGTGCTGGTCGAAGTCAACTCCGAAACCGACTTCGTCGCCAAGGACGAGAACTTCCTCGCCTTCACTGAAGTCGTCGCCAAGGCCGCACTGAACGCGGACGCGGCCGATGCCGAAGCGCTCAAGAGCGTCAAGCTGGACAGCGGCGAGACCATCGAAGAGCGTCGCGCGGCGGTCATCGCCAAGGTCGGCGAGAACCTGCAGGTGCGTCGCCTGGTCCGTATCGACAGCGCCAACAACGTCGCTGCCTACGTGCACGGCGGCCGCATCGGCGTGCTGGTGGAGCTGAAGGGCGGCGACAGCGAGCTGGCCCGCGGCATCGCCATGCATATCGCCGCGATGAATCCCCCGCACATCAAGGCCTCCGACGTGCCGGCCGAGTTCGTTGCCAAGGAAAAGGAAATCGAACTGGCCAAGATGTCCGAAAAGGACAAGGCCAAGCCGGCCGAGATCCTGGAAAAGATCATCAGCGGCAAGATCAGCAAGATCGTCAACGAAGTGACGCTGTACGGCCAGCCGTACGTGCTCAACACCGACCAGACCGTCGAGCAGGCGGTCAAGGCCGCCGGCGCCGAGGTCATCGGCTTCCAGCGCCTGGCCGTGGGCGAAGGCATCGAGAAGGTGGTGGAAGACTACGCCGCCGAAGTGATGAAGCAGGCCGGCCTGGCCTGATCGTTGCGACACCCGAAGAAGCCGCGGCATGCCGCGGCTTTTTTGTGCCTGCTACCGCTGCGCAGGCGCGTCCAGCGCGCGCACCGCCGTCGCGCCCGATCGACCGCCAGGCTACAGATGTCCCGGCGGTGGCCGTTACAACCTGGGTGGCGACCAGGCTTCCAGCGTCTTTCGCGCACGCGTTGCCGCCGACGGCGAACGCGGAGCATGGCGCGCCCATTCAAACGAGCGCGGCGGTATGCTGGCGCCCACTGTCGGCGATGACTCATGCAACCAGATCTCCAGGCCGCCCTTCACTACTGCCGCAACCTGCCCTCGCCGCCCGGCGTCGCGCTGCGCATCATCGAGCTGGCGCAGGATCCGGACGTGGACATGACCACCACGGCCAATGTCATCGGCATGGACATGGCCTTGAGCGCGCGCATGCTGCGGGTGGCCAATTCGCCGCTGTACGCCAGCCGCCGCCGCATCGACAATCTCGGCCAGGCACTGACCATGCTCGGCCTCAACGCCACCTTGAGCCTGGCGCTGGGGTTCTCGATGGTGCATGGCGTGCGCAGCACCTTCACAGCACATCCCTTGCACGAGCGCATCTGGCGCCGCGCCGGGCTATCGGCATTGGCCAGCCGCATCCTCGGCCAGGCGTATGGCATCCGCAAGCCGGAAGAATTGATGCTGGCCGGGCTGCTGCAGGATATCGGCACGCTGGCGCTGCTGCAGGGTGCGCCTGAGACCTATACGCCATTGTTCGAACAGGCACCGGACAACGCCGCGTTGCTGCAGGCCGAGCGCGAACATCTGGGCGCCACACATGCGGAAGTCGGCGCCTGGCTGGCGCATCAGTGGCAGCTGCCGCCCTATCTGCAGAATGCGATCGCGCAGAGCGAAGAGGATCCGGCCAGCCTGGAGCCCTTCATGGCCTGCGTGGCGCTGTCCGGACGCCTGGCCGACATCTGGCTGTCGGCCAGCGCGGCCGCCGCCACCGAACACGCACAACGGCAGGCGCAGGACGTACTGGAGCTGGACGCCGAGCGCTTCGAAAAGGTGATCGAACGCATCGCCGAATCGCTGCCCGAGCTCGAAGCGCTGTTCGACATCCGCGTGCCGCAGCCCGAACACATCCAGATGATCTTCGAGCAGGCGCGCGAACTGGCGATGCTGCGCAACCTGCGCGAGCTGCAGGAGGTGGCCGAGGCGCGTCGCCACGCCGACGAATCGGAAAACCGCATGCGCCATCTGACCGAACAGGCCAGCCGCGACGCATTGACCGGGGTGTTCAACCGGCACCAGCTCGGCACTGCCCTGGCGCATGAGTTCGATCTGGCTTCGCGCCAGGGTTGGCCGCTGTCGATCGCCTTCATCGATCTGGACAACTTCAAGCGCGTCAACGATGCGCACGGCCACCTGGTGGGCGACGAGGTGTTGCGCAACTTCGCGCAGACGCTGCAGCGCATGGTGCGCACCAGCGATCTGGTCGCGCGCTACGGCGGCGAGGAATTCCTGGTGATCCTGCCCAACACTCCGGCCGAAGCGGCGTTGATGGTGATCGAGCGCATCCTGGCCGAAACCGGCCGCACGCCGATGGCGCAGCTGCAAGGCGGGCCGTTGCACATCACGTTTTCGGCGGGCCTGGCCACGCATGGCGGCGTCGAGCGCCAGTTCGACAGCATCGATCATCTGCTGCAGGCGGCCGACAGCACGCTGTATCGCTCCAAGCACCGCGGCCGCAACCGCGTCACTGCCTACGACGCGACCGAGCTCACCGCTGCACCGAGCCCGCGGGCGCATTGAGCGCGCACGCCGGTCCAGGCCAAAGGAACTTTTAGCACGCCCGGCGGCAGGCTTCCGCTAGAATTGCCGGCGTTTGCCGATCCCCCACCCCCGAGGCCTCCCATGTCCGAACTTTCCTATCGCCGCATTCTTCTCAAACTTTCCGGGGAGGCGCTGATGGGAGACGGGGATTACGGCATCGATCCCAAGGTCATCAACCGCCTGGCCCTGGAAGTGATCGAGGCCCAGCAGGCCGGTGCGCAGGTGGCCCTGGTGATCGGCGGCGGCAACATCTTCCGCGGCGCCGGCCTGGCCGCCAGCGGCATGGACCGCGTCACCGGCGATCACATGGGCATGCTGGCCACGGTGATCAACGCGCTGGCGATGCAGGACGCACTGGAAAAGCTCGGCGCCAAGGTGCGCGTGATGAGCGCGATCAAGATCAACGACGTCTGCGAAGACTTCATCCGCCGTCGCGCCATGCGCCACCTGGAAAAGGGCCGCATCGCGATCTTCGCCGCCGGCACCGGCAACCCGTTCTTCACCACCGACTCGGGTGCCGCGCTGCGCGCGATCGAGATCGGCGCCGATCTGCTGCTGAAGGCGACCAAGGTCGATGGCGTCTACGACAAGGACCCCAAGAAGCACAGCGACGCGGTGCGCTACGACAGCCTCACCTATGACGAGGTCATCCTGCAGGGCCTGGAAGTGATGGATACCGCCGCCTTCGCACTGGCGCGCGACAGTGACCTGCCGCTGCGCATCTTCGGCATGAGCGAGCCCGGCGTGCTGCTGCGCATCCTGCGCGGCGAGCAGATCGGCACCCTGGTGCAGGGCCGGAGCTGAGGCTGGGGATTCGGGAGTCGGGATTGGGGATTTGCAAGCACCCAGTGCTGCAGGCTGCGCAGCGATCTCCAACCCCTTACCCGGCATCAAGACGGGGCGGCGAGTGAACCGGCTGCGCGGGTCCTTGCGACCCGCGAGTCGTGAAACCCCAGTCCCGGCTATAATCCCCGGATTCAGCTCCACACGGATTCCGGCGATGCTCACCCAGATCAAACAAGACGCGCTCACGCGCATGACCAAGAGCATCGATGCTCTGCGCCATTCCCTGACCACGGTGCGCACCGGCCGCGCGTCGCCGGCCCTGCTCGACGGCATCAAGGTCAAGGCCTACGGCACCGACACTCCGCTCAATCAGGTCGCCAGCATCAGCGTGTCCGAAGGCCGCTCGCTGGTCATCACCCTGTTCGACAAGGGCATGATCAAGGATGTCGAGAAGGCCATCTACGCCTCGGATCTGGGCCTGACCCCGACCGTGGTGGGAACCGTGATCCGTCTCAACCTGCCTCCGCTGACCGAAGAGCGCCGCAAGGAGCTCAGCAAGGCCGTGCATGGCGAAGGCGAGGATACCAAGGTGGCCATTCGCAACATCCGCCGCGACGCCAACCAGCAGGTCAAGGATCTGCTCAAGGACAAGGCGGTCACCGAGGACGAGGTGCGCCGTTCCGAGGACGAGATCCAGAAACTGACCGACAAGGCCATCAAGGACGTGGATGAGGTCGTCAAGGCCAAGGAACAGGAATTGATGACGGTCTGATCGTGGCATCGCCTGCCATGCATCCAGCCCCTCCCAACGACGCGGTGCCGCGCCATCTTGCCATCATCATGGATGGCAACGGGCGTTGGGCGCAGCGTCGCCGACGTCCGCGCATGATCGGCCACCGCGCCGGTGCGCGGGCGGTCAACCGCACCATCGACTTCTGCCTGGAAAAGGGCGTCGGCGCACTGACCCTGTTCGCGTTCTCCAGCGAAAACTGGGGCCGCCCGCAGGAAGAAGTGGACGCCTTGATGAAGCTGTTCCTGCATGCGCTGGACCGCGAGGTCGACGAGCTGCAGCGCCGCGGCGTGCAGGTGCGCTTCATCGGCGAACGCAGCCGCTTCGCCGCGGCGCTGCGCGAGCGCATGGCCGCCGCCGAGCGTGCCACCGCCGGCAACGCGCGGCTGGTGCTGAGCATTGCCGCCAGCTACGGCGGCCGCCAGGACATCGCGCAGGCCGCGCGCGCGTTGGCCGAAGAGGTCGCCACCGGCCGCCTGCAACCGCAGCAGATCGACGAGGCCCTGCTTGCCAGCCGGGTCGCCCTGGCGGATCTGCCGGCCCCGGACCTGTTCATCCGTACCGGTGGCGACACCCGCATCAGCAACTTCCTGCTCTGGCAGCTGGCCTATACCGAGCTGTGGTTCACCGAGACCCTGTGGCCGGAGTTCGATGCCAGCGTGCTGCAGCAGGCGCTGGACGATTACGCCGGACGCGAACGCCGCTTCGGCCTGACCAGCGCCCAGATCGCCGTGCAGGCGACGGAGACCACCCTGGCATGACCAAGACCCGCGTGATCGCCGCGCTGATCATGGCGCCGCTCGCCATCTGCGCGATCGTCCTGCTGCCCACCCAGTGGCTGGCCGCATTGGCGGCGGTGCTGTTCCTGACCGGCCTGTGGGAGTGGCTCAAGCTCTCCGGCATCGACGACAGCCTGCCGCGCACCGTGCTGCTGATGCTCAACCTGCTGCTGATGGTGCTGATGGTGTGGGCCTCGGCCGGCTCCATGGTGCTGTTCCAGATCGCCGCGCTGGTGGGCGTGGTGTGGTGGGTGCTGGCGCTGGCCTGGCTGCGATTTTTCACCTTCGGCGCCGATCACGGCAACGGCCAGGCGCGCGCGCTCAAGCTGGCGGCCGGTTCGCTGGCGGTGTTGCCGGCATGGGCCGCGCTGGTGGTGCTGCATGCCAGTCCGGACAAGGGCAACCTGTGGTTGCTGACCGCGCTGACCATGGTGTGGGCGGCCGACTCCGGTGCGTATTTCGCCGGGCGCACGTTCGGCAAACACAAGCTGGCGCCGCGGATCAGCCCCAACAAGACCATCGAAGGGCTGATCGGCGGCATGCTGGCCGGGATCGTGGTCGCCTGCGCCTTCGGCTGGCTGGCCGGGCTGACGCTGTCGCACGCCCCGCAGCTGATCCTGGTTGCCGCGGTCGCCGTGCTGGCCTCGGTGCTCGGTGACCTGTTCGAAAGCCTGCTCAAGCGCCACGCCGGCGCGAAGGACTCGGGCACGGTGATTCCGGGCCATGGCGGCGTCCTGGACCGTATCGATGGCGTCCTCGCCGCCCTGCCGGTGTTCGCACTCGGCAAGGAAATTCTCGGATTCTGAGCATGGCCGGACCTTCTCCCCGCCAGGTTGCCGTGTTCGGCGCCACCGGTTCGATCGGCACGTCGGCACTGGATGTGATCGCGCGCCACCCGGGCCGGCTGCGCGCCAGCGTGCTGTCGGCCGGCCGCCAGGTCGAGGCCTTGCTGGCCCTGTGCGCCATCCACCGGCCCGCGCATGCAGTGATCGCCGACGCCACGCTGTACCCGGCGCTGCGCGACGGCCTGCGCGCCGCCGGTCTCGCCACCCAGGCGCATGCCGGCAGCGCAGCGCTGGATGCGCTGGCCGGCAGCGATGCCTGCGACACCGTGGTCGCCGCGGTCGTGGGTGCCGCCGGCCTGCCCTCTACGCTTGCCGCCGCGCGCGCCGGCAAGCGCCTGTTGCTGGCCAACAAGGAGTCGCTGGTGCTGGCGGGCGAACTCCTGACCCATACCGCGAGCGCGGCCGGCGCCGACATCATCCCCATCGACAGCGAGCACAGCGCCATCTTCCAGTGCCTGCGTTCGTGCGATGCCAGTGCCGGTGTGCGTCGGGTCATCCTGACCGCCTCCGGCGGCCCGTTCCGCGGCTGGGATCGGGCCGCATTGTCGGCCGTGACGCCCGCACAGGCGGTGGCGCACCCCAAATGGTCGATGGGACCGAAGATTTCGGTGGATTCGGCGACCCTGATGAACAAGGGCCTGGAGGTCATCGAGGCGCATCATCTGTTCGGTCTGTCCGGCACGCAGATCGACGTGCTGGTGCATCCACAGAGCCTGGTGCATTCGCTGGTCGAATTCGTCGATGGTTCCACCCTGGCCCAGCTCGGCCTGCCGGACATGCGCACCACCCTGGCGGTCGGCCTGGCATGGCCGGAGCGGATCGATTCCGGGGTTTCCGGGCTGGATCTGTTGCAGCACGGCCGGCTGGAGTTCGAGGCGCCGGATACGGACGCCTTCCCCTGCCTGCGCCTGGCCTGGGACGCACTGCGCGCCGGTGGAACCGCCCCGGCCATCCTGAACGCGGCCAACGAAGTGGCCGTTTCAGCGTTTCTTCAGGGCCAAATAGGTTTCCTAGCGATCCCCGCGTTGGTCGAACACACACTGGCAACGCTCCCCCGGCACCCTGCCGACTCCCTGGACACCCTGCTTTCTGCCGATGCGCAAGCGCGGCAGATCACTGAACGCGCCCTGGCCCATTACGCTCTTCATGCCTGACCGTCCTACGCAGCCGAGTTGCATCCATGGGTGATTTCATCGGGTCGGTCTGGTGGATGATCGTCAGCCTGGGCGTGTTGGTGACCTTCCACGAATTCGGGCATTTCTGGGTCGCGCGCCGCTGCGGGGTCAAGGTGCTGCGGTTCTCGGTGGGCTTCGGCAAGCCGCTGTGGATGCGCCGCGACCGCCATGGCACCGAGTTCGTGGTGGCCGCCATTCCGCTGGGCGGCTACGTCAAGATGCTCGACGAGCGCGAAGGCGACGTGCACCCGGCCGAGCAGGATCAGGCTTTCAACCGCAAGACCGTCTGGCAGCGCATCGCCATCGTCGCCGCCGGCCCGATCGCCAACCTGCTGCTGTGCATGGCGATGCTGTGGGCGATGTTCGTGGTCGGCAAGCAGGATTATTCGGCCACCGTCGGCAGCGCCGATGGTCTGGCCGCCGAAGCCGGGCTGCGCCCGGGCGAGCGCATCGTCGGTATCGACGGCCGCAGTGTGAGCAGCTGGAGCGATGCCAGCATGCAGCTGACCACGGCAGCGATGGACCGGCGCGACATCCAGGTGCGCACGGTGGCCGAAGGCGCCGGCTCCCGCGAACACAGCCTGCGTCTGTCGCAGCTGCCGGTCGGCTTCGACGAACGCCGCGTGGCGTCGCTGGCCGGGATCGGCTGGCAGTTCATGCTGCAGCCGCCGGTGATCGCCGAGGTCGTGCCCGGCTCGGCGGCCGAAGGCCTGCTCAAGCCGGGCGACCGCATCCTGGCCATCGACGGCCAGCCGACCCGCGCGGCCCAGGACATCGCCCCCCAGGTACAGACGCTGGGCGAGCACGGTGGACCGGGCATGATCGAAGTGACCCGCGGCGAAGACCGCCTGGCGCTGGAAGTGACTCCGCGCAAGTCCCCGCAGGGCCAGTGGATGATCGGCGTGCGCCCGGCGGCGCCGGCCGCGCCGCCCTACGACAGCCGCCAACAGTACGGCGTCTTCGCGGCGGTGCCGGCGGCCATCCGCGAGACCGGCAGGATGACCGCCGACTCGCTGGGCATGATGAAGCGCATGCTGACCGGCCAGGCCTCGGTCAAGAACATCTCCGGCCCGGTCACCATCGCGCGCGCAGCCAACGCCTCGGCCGAACGCGGGCTCGACTGGTTCCTGTATTTTCTCGGCCTGCTGTCGCTGAGCCTGGCGATCATCAACCTGATGCCCATCCCAATCTTGGACGGTGGGCATCTGCTGTATTACCTTATCGAGTTGATCAAGGGCAGCCCGATCAGCGAACGGGCCATGATTGCCGGGCAATATGTCGGCCTGGCGGTCCTGGCAGGCTTGATGGGACTGGCGTTCTACAACGACATCCTTGGCCTGGTTCCACGATGAAGCTGCTCCACTCTTTCCGCCTGTTGTCGTCGTCATACGCCGGCACCCAGCAACACCCGCAATCGACTCCAACCGGATGTGACATGACGCGTCTTCCCACTCGCCGCCTGCTTGCCCTCGCTCTTGCCGCCGGCCTCAGCCTGCCAGCCGCCGCAGCCCTGGCCGCCGAGCCGTTCGTCGCCAGCGACATCCGCGTGGACGGCCTGCAGCGCATCGCTTCCGGCACCGTGTTCACCTATCTGCCGGTGAACCGTGGCGACACCGTGGACGATGCCAAGGTGGCCGATTCGATCCGGGCGCTGTACCGCACCGGCTTCTTCGAGGACGTACAGCTGGACCGCCAGGGCAATATCCTGGTGATCACGGTCAAGGAACGCCCGGCGATCAACAAGCTCACCGTGACTGGCAACAAGGACATCAAGTCCGAGGAACTGCTCAAGGGCCTGGGCGACATCGGCCTGTCCGAAGGCGGCACCTTCGATCGGCTGAGCCTGGACCGGGTGACCCAGGAACTGACCCGCCAGTACAACAACCGCGGCAAGTACAACGTCGAGATCACCCCGACGGTGAGCCCGCTGGACCGCAACCGCGTGGATGTGGCCATCGCGATCAAGGAAGGCAAGGCGGCCAAGATCCGCCACGTCAACCTGATCGGTACGGAAAAGTTCGCCAATGAGGACATCCTGGAGAACTGGGAGTCCAAGGAGCACAACTGGGCCTCGTGGTACCGCCGCGACGACCAGTACTCCAAGGAAAAGATGTCCGGCGACCTGGAGAAGCTCAACTCGTGGTACCTGGACCGCGGCTACGTGGACTTCAGCATCGACTCCACCCAGGTGTCGATCAGCCCCGACAAGCGCGACATGTTCATCAGCGCCGGCGTCACCGAGGGCGAGCAGTACAAGATCTCCGAGATCAAAGTCACCGGCGACACCGTGCTGCCGCAGGCCGACATCGAGCGCCTGGTCATTCCCAAGGCCGGCGACATCTTCTCGCGCGCGTTGCTGGAGTACACCTCCGACGCCATCACCAACACCTTGAGCAACGTCGGCTACGCCTTCGCCAAGGTCAACCCGATTCCCACTCCGAACCGTGAGGACCGCACGGTTGCAGTGAACCTGCAGGTGGTGCCCGGCCCGCGCGTGACCGTGCGCCGCATCCTCTACAAGGGCAATAGCCGTACCTCCGACGAAGTGTTGCGCCGCGAAATGCGCCAGTTCGAGAACACCTGGTACTCGCAGGCGGCGATCGACCGTTCCAAGATCCGTCTGCAACGCCTGGGCTATTTTGAGAGCGTGGACGTGGAGACCCCCGCCGTGCCGGGCAGCAACGACCAGGTGGACGTGGTCTACAACGTCAAGGAGACCACCTCCGGCAGCTTCGTGTTCGGCCTGGGCTTCTCGCAGGCCTTCGGCGTGACCACCTCGGTGCAGTTGTCGCAGAACAACTTCCTGGGCGGCGGCAACCGGGTGGCGGTGGAGGCCTCGCGCAGCACCTTCCAGCAGCGCTATGCGTTCTCCTACACCAATCCGTTCTTTACCGACGACGGCGTGTCGCTGGGCTACAACCTGTCGTGGCGTTCGCTGGACTACTCGGACTTCAACACCGCGCAGTTCAACAGCAAGAACGGCTCGGCGCAGGTGATCTTCGGCGTGCCGATCACCGAAAACGACACCGTGTCGGCGATGGTGGGCGTGGACAGCAACCAGATCACCACCTTTCCCGGTACCACGCCGCAGGCGATCGTGGACTACATCCGGGCGGTGGGCACGGATACCTTCAAGGCCGTGCGCACCGAATTCGGTTGGGCGCGCGACACCCGCAACGACTTCTTCATGCCGACCCGCGGCATGTTCCAGCGCGTCGGCCTGGAAACCACCCTGCCCGGCTCCACGGTCGAGTACTACAAGCTCAACTACCAGATCTCCAACTACTGGCCGATCATTCCGGCGCTGGTGCTGAACACCCGTTTCGAGCTCGGCTACGGCGACAGCTACGGCAAGGACAGCACGCGCGACATCTGCGGCGTGGTCAACAATGCAACCCTGACCGAGCAGGCCTGCAACGGCAGCAACCGCATCCGCAGCGTCACCGCCACCGGGCTGCCGTTCTACGAGAACTTCTACGCCGGCGGTACCAACTCGGTGCGTGGTTTCGAAGACAACACCCTGGGTCCGCGTTCGGAACCCATCAACGGCTTCAACCGTGGCCAGCCGCTGGGCGGCTCGTTCAAGACCGTGGGCTCGGTGGAAATGTATTTCCCCAAGCTGTTCGACAGCCCATCGGCGCGTATCTCGGCGTTCTTCGATTTCGGCAACGTCTACAGCGGCGTGGACAACTTCAAGGCCAACGAATTGCGCGCCTCGACCGGTGTGGCCCTGTTGTGGCGCGCGCCGGTGGGCCCCATTTCGATCAGCTATGCATTCCCGCTGAAGAAGGAAGACAACGACGAAATCGAGCGCCTGCAGTTCACCTTCGGCGGCCAGTTCTAAACGCCAACCGCAGCACGGAAGGCGGCCCGCGTGTGCGGGCCGCCCGTCTATCGCCGGTGGGATGGGGGCCGGTCAGAACCAGCTGTCGAACCAGGTGGAGACGGCATTGGACAGGCAGCCGGCGATTGCGTCGGCAGGCAGGCTGAGACACTGCAACTGCTGTTCACCGGTTGCCTTGCCCTGCTCGATATCGAAGGATTGGGCCGATGCACTCGCGACCGCGCCCATCATGACCAGACCACCAAGGATGGAAAGAACGGTTTTCATTTGCTTGCTCCTGGATTCGCCGCTCGATTGCGACAGGACCCTGGATACGCAGGCGTTGTTGGGAACTGTTTAATGGTGTTTTCTCCCCGTTAAGACGGCGCTCCCACATTTACGAGAGGTTCACCCTGATGCGTTTGACCGCCAGTGCGATTGCCGAACAATTTGGTCTGACCGTCGTCGGCGATAGCGCCGTCGAAGTCAGTGGTGTCGCCACCCTGGCACAGGCCGGCGCCGGACAACTGAGCTTTCTGTCCAATCCGCGCTACCGGCCGCAATTGGGTCAGAGCCAGGCGGCCGTGGTGGTCCTGCGCGCCGAGGATGCGCCAGATGCGCGCGGCACCGCGCTGGTCGCCAAGGACCCGTACACCGCGTTTGCCAAGATCGCCGCGCTGTTCGACGTAGCGCCGTTATGCGCGCCCGGCATCCATCCATCGGCGGTGATCGACCCCAGCGCACAGATTTCGCCAACCGCGCATATCGGCCCGTTCGTCAGCATCGGGGCGCGCAGCCGCGTGGGCGATGGCTGCGTGATCGGTACCGGCAGCATCATCGGCGAAGACTGCGTGGTGGACGACGGCAGCGAACTGCTCGCGCGCGTCACCCTGGTGACCCGGGTGCGACTGGGCAAGCGCGTGCGCATTCACCCCGGCGCGGTGATCGGTGCCGACGGCTTCGGCCTGGCGATGGATGCTGGCCACTGGATCAAGGTGCCGCAGCTGGGTGGGGTGGTGATCGGCGACGATTGCGAGATCGGCGCCAACACCTGCATCGACCGCGGCGCGCTGGAAGACACCGTACTGGAAGAGGACGTGCGCGTGGACAACCTGGTGCAGATCGCGCACAACTGCCGCATCGGCGCTCACAGTGCGATTGCAGGCTGTACCGGCATCGCCGGCAGCGCCAAGATCGGCCGCTATTGCCTGCTGGGCGGGCATGTCGGCGTGGTCGGTCATCTGGAAATCTGCGACAGGGTCGTCATCACCGGCAAGTCGGTGGTGCGCAATTCGATCCATGAGCCGGGCGAGTATTCGTCCGGCACCCCTCTCACCGACAACCGCACGTGGCGCAAGAATGCCGCGCGCTTCAAACAGCTCGATGCATTGGCAAGACGCATCCTGGCTATGGGCAAGGAGAACGCATGAGTCACCCCGTTTACGAACTGCCGATCGACGTCAATCAGATCAAGACGCTGATCCCGCACCGCTACCCGTTCCTGCTGATCGACCGGGTCATCGAGCTGGACCTGGAGGCCAAGCGCATCGTCGGGCAGAAGAACGTGAGCATCAACGAGCCGTTCTTCCAGGGCCACTTCCCCGCACGTCCGGTGATGCCGGGCGTACTGATCATCGAGGCGCTGGCACAGGCAGGTGGCGTGATGACCCAGCTCGGCCTCGGGCGCGATGCGTTGTCCAAGCTGTTCTATATGGTCAAGGTCGACAATGCCCGCTTCAACAAGCAGGTGGTGCCGGGCGATGTGCTGATCCTGGACGTGCAGATGAAGCGCCTGATCCGCAACATGGGATGCTATTACGGCGAAGCCAAGGTCAACGGCGAGGTCGTGGCCAGCGCCGAGATCATGTGTGCCGGCGCCAAGGAATAATCCGTTTTCTGGAGGTGAGACACGATGCGTGATCAAGCACCCTTGATTCATCCCACCGCCGTCGTCGACCCATCG
Organism: Xanthomonas sp. NCPPB 1067; assembly: GCF_020783795.1. Taxonomy (NCBI): domain Bacteria; kingdom Pseudomonadati; phylum Pseudomonadota; class Gammaproteobacteria; order Lysobacterales; family Lysobacteraceae; genus Xanthomonas; species Xanthomonas sp. NCPPB 1067. Next base: position 116,756 of record NZ_JAJGQG010000006.1, on the reverse strand, counting down.
GCGCGGCTGGCCGACGATGTCCGCATCGGCGCGTTCTGCCTGATCGGCGCGGACGTGGAGATCGGCGCAGGCACCGAGGTGGGCCCGCATTGCTCGATCCACGGCCCGACCCGGATCGGCCGCAACAACCGCTTCATCGGCCACGCGGCGATCGGTGGCGAGCCGCAGGACAAGAAGTACGCCGGCGAACGCACCGAACTGGTGATCGGCGACGGCAACGTGATCCGCGAGTTCGTCACCATCAACCGCGGTACCGGCGGCGGCGGCGGCATCACCACCGTCGGCAACGACAACTGGATGCTGGCTTACACGCACGTGGCGCACGACTGCCATGTGGGCAACCACTGCGTGTTCTCCAACAACACCACGCTGGCCGGCCACGTCAGCGTCGGCGACTACGTGATCATCAGCGGCTTCGCCGGCGCGCACCAGTTCTGCCGCATCGGCGCGCACGCCTTCCTGGGCATGGGTGCGCTGACCAATGGCGACGTGCCGCCGTTCACCATGGTCGGCAGCGATTCGTTGGGCCGCCCGCGCGGCATCAACAGCGAAGGCCTCAAGCGCCGCGGCTTCGATGCCGAACGCATCACCGCGATCAAGCGCGCCTACCGCACGCTGTACGTGGCCGGCCTGCCGCTGGCCGACGCCAAGGCGCAGCTTGCCGAACAGGCCAGGGACAGCGAAGACGTGCGCGGCATGCTGGAATTCATCGAAGCGGCGGAACGGCCGTTGCTGCGATGAATACCGGGACCGGGGACCCGGGACCCGGGACCCGGGAAAAGCAGAGCACAAACGCAGTTGCTGTTCCGGGTCCCGGGTCCCGGGTCCCGGGTCCCCGCATCGCGCTGATCGCCGGCGAAGCCTCTGGCGACATTCTTGGCGCGGGACTGATCGCGCAGCTGCGGCTGCGCTATCCGGATGCCGAATTCGTCGGCATCGGCGGCGATGCGATGCGCGGGGCCGGCTGCCAGACCTGGTTCGATGCCAGCGAACTGGCGGTGATGGGCCTGACCGAAGTGCTGCGCCATCTGCCACGCCTGCTCAAGCTGCGCAGCGCATTCCGCGAGCGCGTGCTGGCGTGGAAGCCGGACGTATTCATCGGCATCGACGCGCCGGACTTCAATCTGCCGGTGGAGCGCTGGCTCAAGCAGCGCGGCATCAAGACCGTGCACTACGTCAGCCCGTCGGTGTGGGCCTGGCGCGAGAAGCGTGCCGAAAAGATCGGTGTCAGCGCCGATCTGGTGCTGTGCCTGTTTCCGATGGAGCCGCCGATCTACGCCAAGCATGGCGTGGACGCGCGCTTCGTCGGTCACCCGATGGCCGACGACATCGCCTACCAGGCCGACCGCGAGGCGGCACGCGCCGCGCTGGGCCTGTCCGCCTCCAGTACCGTGCTGGCGGTACTGCCGGGCAGCCGGCATGGCGAAATCAGCCGCCTCGGCGATACCTTCTTCCAGGCCGCCTGGCTGGTCTCCGAACACCTGCCGAACCTGCATGTGCTGGTGCCGGCCGCCAACCCGGGCTGCAAGCAGCTGCTGGCCGAGCAGCTGTCGCGCTCGTCGTTGCCGGTGATGCGCTCGCACCTGCTCGACGGTCAGGCGCGCACCGCGATGCTGGCCGCCGACGTGGTGCTGCTGGCGTCGGGCACCGCCACGCTGGAAGCGATGCTGGTCAAACGCCCGATGGTGGTGGGCTACAAGGTCGCGCCGCTGACCTATCGCATCGTCAAGACGCTGGGCCTGCTCAAGGTCAACCGCTATGCGCTGCCCAACATCCTGGCCAACGACGACCTCGCCCCGGAACTGATGCAGGACGACTGCATCCCCGAACGGCTGTGCGTGGCCCTGCTGGACTGGTTCAAGCACCCGGAGAAAGTCGCCGCCCTGCAGCCGCGCTACCTGGCCCTGCATGCCGAGTTGCGCCGCGATGCGTCGGCACGGGCAGCGGATGCGGTCGCAGAGCTGGTCGGGACCCGGGACCCGGGACCCGGGACCCGGGAGGCAGAAAGTCCCCTATGAAAGCGGTAGAGGCAGCGCTGACGCTGTTCCCCGGGTCCCCGGTCCCGGGTCCCGGGTCCCGGCTCTACGCTGGCGTCGACGAAGCCGGCCGTGGCCCGCTGGCCGGGCCGGTGGCGGTGGCGGCGGTGGTGTTCGACCCGCGCAAGCCCCGCATCAACGGGCTGGACGACTCCAAGCAGCTCACGGCCGAGCGGCGCGAGCAGCTATATGCACGCATCGTCGACCGCGCACTGGCCTGGTCGGTGGTGCTGATCGACAGCGAAGAGATCGACCGCATCAATATCTACCAGGCCACCATGCTCGGGATGCGCCGCGCAGTGGAAGGGGTGGCACACGTGGCCGGCTTCGCACGCATCGACGGCAACCGCGTGCCCAAGGGCCTGCCCTGCCCGGCCGAGGCATTGATCGGTGGCGACGCGCTGGACCGCGCCATCATGGCCGCCTCGATCGTGGCAAAGGTGACGCGCGACCGGCTGATGCACGAACTGCATACGCGGCACCCGGAATATCGCTTCGATCAGCACAAGGGCTACAGCACCCCGGTACACCTGGCCGCGCTGCAGATCCACGGGCCATGCCCGCAACACCGGCGCAGTTTTGCGCCCGTGCGGTTGGCGTTGGAAAGCCGGGAGAGCCGGGAAGGCCGGGACCCGGGACCCGGGACCCGGGACCCGGAACATCTGCAAGTGGGGCAGCTGGTGGCGCCGCTTTAGAGGTCGGGACCCGGGACCCGGGACCCGGAACAGCTGCAAGTGGGGCAGCTGGTGGCGCCGCTTTAGAGGTCGGGACCCGGGACCCGGGACCCGGGAATCGGGACTCGGGACTCGGGACCCGGAAGAGCAACAGCACAGCAGCAGCAACAGCGGGTGGCGTCCCGCCACGTATTCCCGCTTTTGCTTTTCCGGTTCCCCGGTCCCGGATCCCGGCTCCTCAAGCTTTTGCTTTTCCGGGTCCCCGGTCCCGGGTCCCGGGTCCCGCCGCCCACCTGTCAAGCCTTGTTCCGTCCCGCCCCCGCCGCTACCCTGCCCGGGCATCGTTCTGGTTCCGCATGTCCACTTCCCGCTTCGTCCATCTGCACGTCCACACCGAGTTCTCGCTGGCGGATTCGACCATCCGTGTGCCCGAGAAACCGGATCAGGCCGACCCGAAGAAGGCCAAACAGGCCAATCTGCTGAGCCGCGCGGTCGAACTCGACATGCCTGCGCTGGCGGTCACCGACCTCAACAACCTGTTTGCGCTGGTCAAGTTCTACAAAGCCGCCGAAGGCGTCGGCATCAAGCCGATTGCCGGCGCCGACGTGATGATCGCCACGCCGGACATGACGCCCTGGCGCATGACCCTGCTGTGCCGCGACCGTGAGGGCTACCTGAGCCTGTCGCGGCTGCTCACGCGCGCCTGGATGGAAGGCCATCGCCCCGAAGGGGGCGTGGCGATCCATCCCGAATGGCTGCAGGCCGGCCACGCCAACCTGTTCGCCCTGGCCGGCCGCGACAGCCTGGCTGGGCGCCTGTTCGCCGAAGGTCGTGCCGACCTGGCCGAGCAGCAACTGGCCGACTGGCAGCGCGTATTCGGCGATGGCCTGCATCTGGAGCTGACACGCACCGGGCGCGAGGGCGAAGAACGCTTCAACCAGTTCGCCCTGCATGCCGCCGGCGTGCGCGGGCTGCCGGTGGTGGCCAGCAACGACGTGCGCTTCCTGTATGCCAGCGACTTCAATGCGCACGAGGCACGCGTGTGCATTTCCTCCGGCCGCGTGCTGGACGACCCCAAGCGCCCGCGTGAGTACAGCGATCAGCAGTACATGAAATCCAGCGAGGAGATGGCGGCACTGTTCGCCGACATCCCCGACGCGATCGACAATACCCACGCGCTGGCGCAGCGTTGCAATATCGAGATGCGCCTGGGCACCTACTTCCTGCCCGCCTACCCGGTGCCGGAAGACGAGACCCTGGACACCTGGATCCGCAGCCAGTCGCGGCAGGGTCTGGCCGCACGCCTTGAAAAGAACCCGATCGCCCCGGGCAAGACCCGCCAGGACTACGTGGACCGGCTCGAATTCGAGCTGGACACCATCATCAAGATGGGCTTTCCCGGCTACTTCCTGATCGTGGCCGACTTCATCCAGTGGGGCAAGAACCAGGGCATCCCGATCGGCCCGGGCCGCGGTTCCGGTGCCGGCTCGCTGGTGGCCTGGGCGCTGCAGATCACCGACCTGGACCCGCTGCCGTACAACCTGCTGTTCGAGCGCTTCCTGAATCCAGAGCGCGTGTCGATGCCCGACTTCGACATCGACTTCTGCATGGACCGGCGCGACGAAGTCATCGACTACGTGGCGCGCAAGTACGGCCGCGAGCGGGTCAGCCAGATCATCACCTACGGCACCATGGCCGCCAAGGCGGTGGTGCGCGATGCCGGCCGCGTGCTGGGCTTCTCGTACGGTCTGGTGGATAGCGTCGCCAAGCTGATCCCCAACATCCTGGGCATCACGCTCAAGGACGCGATGGGCGAAGGCAAGGATTCGGAGATGGCCTCGCCGGATCTGATCCAGCGCTACCAGGTCGAAGACGACGTGCGCGACCTGATGGATCTGGCGCGCCAGCTCGAAGACCTCACCCGCAACGCCGGCAAGCACGCCGGTGGCGTGGTGATCGCGCCCGATCCGCTTTCCGAGTTCTGCCCGCTGTTCGCCGAACACGACGAGGACGGCCGCGGCAAGAATCCGGTCACCCAGTTCGACAAGGACGACGTCGAAGCAGTGGGCCTGGTGAAGTTCGACTTCCTCGGCCTGCGCACGCTGACCATCATCGATTGGGCGGTCAAGGCGATCAACGTGCGCCATGCGCGCGCCGGCATCGATCCGGTGGACATCACCGCCATCCCGCTCGACGACGCACCGACCTACAAGGGCGTGTTCGCCTCCGGCGCCACCGGCGCGGTGTTCCAGTTCGAATCCTCGGGCATGCGCCGCCTGCTCAAGGACGCGCGCCCGGATCGCTTCGAAGACCTGATCGCGCTGGTGTCGCTGTACCGCCCGGGCCCGATGGACCTGATCCCGGACTTCAACGCGCGTAAGCACGGCCAGCAGGAGATCGTCTACCCCGACCCGCGCACCGAAGTCATCCTGAAAGACACCTACGGCATCATGGTGTATCAGGAGCAGGTGATGCAGATGGCGCAGATCGTCGGCGATTACTCGCTGGGCGGCGCCGACCTGCTGCGTCGCGCGATGGGCAAGAAGGTGCCGGCCGAAATGGCCAAGCACCGCGAGATCTTCCGCGAGGGCGCGGCCAAGGGCGGCGTCGGCGCGGCCAAGGCCGACGAAATCTTCGACCTGATGGAGAAGTTCGCCGGCTACGGCTTCAACAAGTCGCACGCCGCCGCGTACGCGCTGGTCAGCTACCAGACGGCCTGGTTGAAACGGCATTACCCGGCCGAATTCATGGCCGCCACGCTGTCTTCGGACATGGACAACACCGATAAGGTGGTGGGCTTCCTGGATGAGGTGCGCAACCTCGGCCTCAGCGTCAGGCCGCCGCGCGTCAACGAGTCGGCCTATATGTTCGAGGCGGCCAGCCCGGACACCATTCAATATGGCCTGGGCGCGATCAAGGGCGTCGGCCAGGGCGCCTGCGAGGCGATCGTCGAAGAACGCCAGCGCGGCGGCCCGTACACCACGCTGCTGGATTTCTGCACGCGCGTGGGCACCGCAAAGCTCAACCGGCGCACGCTGGAGGCGATGATCAATGCCGGTGCGATGGATGGCCTGGGCAAGAACCGCGCCTCGCTGATGCTGCAACTGCCCGAGGTGATGAAGGCCACCGAGCAGATGGCGCGCGAGCGCGCTTCTGGCCAGAACTCGCTGTTCGGCGGTCCGGATCCGGGCGCACCGGCGATGCGACTGGACCTGCCCGAGAGCAAGGAATGGCCGCTGGGCCAGCTGCTGAGCGGCGAACGCGAGACGCTGGGCTTCTATCTCAGCGGGCATCCGTTCGACCCGCATCGCGACGACGTGCGCGAGCTGGTCGGTTGCGACCTGGGTGCGCTGGAAAAGATCCTGGCCTCGCAACAACGTGGCGGCGGTGGAGGCGGCGGCGATGGCGAAAAACGCGCCTGGCGCCCGGAGGTCAGCGCCATCCTGGCCGGCCAGGTGGTCGGCGTGCGCCGCAAGGGCGACAGCCAGGTGTTCGTGCAACTGGAAGACGGCCGCGGGCGGGTGGAATGCAGCGCGTTTTCCGATGCGATGGCCGAGTTCGGCCACCTGCTCACCCGCGACCGCATCCTGATCGTCAAGGGCGGCCTGCGCGAGGACGAATTCAACGGCGGCTACAGCCTGCGCATCCGCCAGTGCTGGGACTACGAGCAGATCTGCGCCGACCACGCCCAGCGGCTGTCGCTGCGCCTGGACCTGCGCGAGAAACAGGCCTTCACGCGTATCGACGCCTTGCTGGCCAAGCACCGTCCCGGCAAGACCCCCCTGCGCCTGGACCTGCTGCTACGCGCGCCCAGCGGCGGCGTGGCCGGCATGCTCGACCTCAACGGCAACCACTCGGTACGCATCGACCAGCACCTCATGGACAGCCTGCGCGCCGACCCGGCGGTGCGCACGGTGAAGGTCAAGTACAGCCCACCGTGGGCGCAGTGAGGCCGGGACCCAGAAGCCGGGACCCGGGACCCGGGACCCGGGACCCGCAAGAGCTTACGCGGTCCCAAACCCTCCACGCTCAGATTCTGCTTCTGTCTTGCATCTTTGCCTTTGCCTTTGCCTTTGCCTTGCCGGGTCCCGGGTCCCGGGTCCCGGGTCCCGACTCCCGGCTTTCAAGTCCCGGCTCCATCCCAACGCCCCCGTACGGGCCGAAGGCAGCGCTTCAGCTACACTCCCCGCCTTACGTTGACGACGCCACTGCATGAATCCCAACTACCTCGACTTCGAGCAACCCATCGCCGATCTGGAAGCCAAGATCCAGGAACTGCGCAAGGCCAGTACCGGACCTGCGGTCAACGTGGACACCGAGGTGCGAGCGCTGCGCGACAAGCTGCGCGTGCGCACCGCGCAGATCTTCCGCGACCTGTCGGCCTGGCAGGTGTCGCAGCTGGCGCGGCACCCGCAGCGCCCGTACACGCTGGACTACATCGGCACCATCTGCGACGAATTCCAGGAGCTGGCCGGCGACCGCGCCTATGCCGACGACAAGGCGATCGTCGGTGGCCTGGGCCGCATCGACGGGCGCCCGGTGGTCATCATCGGCCACCAGAAGGGCCGTGACACCAAGACCAAGGTGGCACGCAACTTCGGCATGCCGCGCCCGGAGGGTTACCGCAAGGCGCTGCGCCTGATGAAGCTGGCCGAGCGTTTCCGCCTGCCGCTGCTGACCTTCATCGACACCCCCGGTGCCTACCCGGGCATCGGCGCCGAAGAACGCGGCCAGTCCGAGGCGATCGCGCGCAACCTGCTGGAAATGGCCGAGCTGAAGATTCCGGTGATCTGCACCGTGATCGGCGAAGGCGGCTCCGGCGGCGCGCTGGCCATCGGCGTCGGCGACCGCACCCTGATGCTGGAATACGGCACCTATTCGGTGATTTCGCCGGAAGGCTGCGCGTCCATCCTGTGGAAGGACGCGGCCAAGGCCAAGGATGCGGCCGAACAGCTCGGCCTGACCGCCAAGCGGCTCAAGGGCCTGGGGCTGGTCGACAAGGTGATCCGCGAACCCACTGGTGGCGCACATCGCAACCCGGCGCAGATGGGCAAGCGCCTGAAGGCGGTCTTGCTCAACGAACTGGACGCGCTGGAAAAGATCCCGATGGAAACGCTGCTGCAGCAGCGCTACGAGCGCCTGCGCAGTTATGGCGCCTACGAAGGGCACTGATCCGCGTGCACGATGACCGGCCGCGCCATCTGCGCGGCCTCGGAAAGGATTCCTTCGCATGACCCCACTCCTGCTGATCTCGCTGTTGCTGCAAGCCGCCTGCTGCGTCCATGTGGTGCGCAGCGGCCGCCCGCTGTACTGGATCTTTCTGCTGCTGGCGTTTTCGCTGCTGGCGGTGCTGGTCTACGTGTTCGTGGCGGTGATCCCCGATCTGCGCAACGACCCCGGCGCACGCCGCAGCCTCAAGCGCGTGCGCAACACCCTGGATCCGCAGCGCGAACAGCGCGATGCCTCGCGCCGGCTGGACGTGGCCGACACCCCGGAGAATCGCCGCCAGCTCGCCGAGAGCCTGCTTGCTCGCGGCGACTACGCGCAGGCGGCCGAGCATTACCAGGGCGCCTTGCGCGGGCTGTATCGCGACGATCCCCACCTGATGCTCGGCCTGGCCCGGGCGCAGTTCGGACTCGGGCAGGCGCAGCAGGCACGGCAGACCCTGGATGCCCTGATTGCGGCCAACCCCGGCTTCCGCTCGCACGACGGTCACCTGCTATACGCGCGTGCGGTCGAAGACTGCGGCGATACCGATGCCGCCCTGCACGAGTATGAGACGTTGGCGCAGGGCTACCCGGGCGAAGAAGCACGTGTGCGTTATGCACAGCTGCTGCACCGCATGGGCCGTGGCGATCAGGCCAGGGCGGTGTACGAACAGGTGCTGCGGCATGCCGCTGCCTCGCCCAAGCATTACCAACGCGAGCAACGCGCCTGGGTCGATCTGGCACGCAAGGGCCTGCGCGAACTGGACACGGGCGCGTAATCGCACGCTGGCTCAGGCATCACCTCGCGCCAGGCACCGCCACGCGCGCCCCACCTTGGATAGCCCCTCCGCGATCGAGGCGACCACCATGCCCAGAAAGCCCGACATCGAGCCAGGCCTGAAAGCCGAGATCGATCACTTGCTGGCGTTGTCGGCGCAGGCGTTTCGCAGCGGCACCCTGGCCGAATCGCTCGCCCTCGGCCTGCAGGCCTGGGCGCTGATTCCCGAGCCCAAGGAAAGCTGGGACTACTACCCGCAAAGCCTGTCGGCGAGCTTCGTGAAGGACTACGCCGACCTGCACGATGCGGACAACGTGCGCAAGTGGATCGAGGTGATGGCGCGGATGTACGACGACCCGGAACGCACCGACCATCTCGTGCTGATGACCGAAGGCGAAGCGATGCTCCAGCTCGGAGATGACGCACGCGCCTGCGCAGTCTTCGGCAGAATTTACGCGCTGTACGGCAGGAAGGGATTTTCAGCGCACCAGAAACGCTATCTGGAGTTGTATCTGGACCAGGCACGCAAGTGCGAATGAAGCCGCTCCGCCCCGGTGCTGCGCCCCTTCGGCGTACCATCGACGGCGGGCCCTCGCGCATGTCGATGTGCTGCTTCGATCATTGCCGTTGCAGGCACGGCGGCGGCCGCACTTTTCATCGGCGCACTCCGTCACGACGCGCGGTTGACGACCGGATCGCGCTGCTACGCACGCCGCTTCGGTGACGAGCTGCCGCATGCGTCCTGGACCTGCACTCAGAACGGCTTGGCCAGCACCAGCCAGATCACGCCCACCAGCAGCAGCACCGGCACCTCGTTGAACAGCCGCAGCGCGCGGCCGCCGGGCAGCGCGCGGCGTTGGTCCACGCCCTTCAACCAGCGCCCGGCCACGATGTAGTGCGCAAGGATCAAGGCCACCGCGAACAGCTTGGCATGCAACCAGCCGCCGGCCACCATCGTCGGGAAATCGGGAATCACGCGGTAGCCCTGCCACAGCACCGCACCCAGCAGCAGCGCCAGACCGAGCATGCTGTGGCCGAACCTGTACAACCGCCGGCCCATCAGCACCAGGCGCGCGCGCACGGCGGTGTCGCTGCCGGCTTCGGCGATATTGACCAGGATGCGGGGTAGATAAAACACCGCAGCCATCCAGGCGATGACGAACAACAGGTGGAAGGTCTTGATCCACAGATACAAGGTCATGCGCTGGCTCCGCTGGCTCGCGTAGGATGGCCCGCATTTTCACCTATCCGCCGCTACGAAAGCGCATCGGGCATGCACATGCACAACGACAAACAGTACGACGCCGCCTATTTCGCCCGCTGGTACGGCAAGGCCGGCCTGGCCGACCCGGCGCGCCTGCGACGCAAGGTCGCATTGGCCGTGGCCCAAGCCGAGTACTACCTGGAGCGGCCGATCCGCAGCGTGCTCGACGTCGGCTGCGGCGAAGGCGCATGGCGAGCGCCGCTGTTGGCGTTGCGCCCCAAGCTCAGCTACCTGGGCTTCGACAGCAGCGCCTACGCCGTGCAGCGCTACGGCCGCAGCCGCCAGATCCATCCGGCCCGTTTCGGCGACTTCGCCTGGCTACGCCCCTGTGCGCCGGTGGACCTGCTGATCTGCTCGGACGTGCTGCATTACGTGCCCACGCGCGAACTCAACCAGGGACTGCCAGGGCTGGCCGAATTGTGTGCAGGTGTCGCGTTCCTGGAAACCTTTGCGCAGGAGGACGCGTTCGAAGGCGACCACGACGGTTTCCAGCCCCGCCCGGCGCGCTGGTATCGCAAGCGCTTCGGTAGCGTCGGCTTTGCCGCGCTGGGGTCGCATTGCTGGCTGTCGCCGGCGCTGGCAAGCGAGGCCTCGGCCCTGGAGCACGGCTGAGCACCGGAGGCGCGGCCTTCGCCCCGTTTCCTCTGCCCTGACAACCTCAACCGCCAGCAGCCCCATTAAGGTGCAAATGCGCCAAAACCGGTATGCTGCGCGGCAGCAAAACCGCACGGATGGGTGGAATGCTTTATCAACTGCATGAGCTGACCCGCAATCTGCTTGCCCCCTGGGTGCATCAGGCCCAGGCCAACGCCAAGATGTTCTCCGATCCCGACAGCCTGTGGGCTTCGCTTCCGGGGGCCGAGCGCATGGCCGCCAGCAACGAGCTGTTCCATCGTCTGGGCAAGGAATACGAAAAGCCTGCCTGGGCGCTGGACGATGTCGAAGTGGACGGCCATTCGCTGCCCATCATCGAACGTGAAGTGCTGAGCAAGCCGTTCTGCCGCCTGCTGCGCTTCAAGCGTTTCAGCGACCATGTCGAGCTGATCGGCACGATGAAGCAGCAGCCCGCCGTTCTGGTGGTGGCGCCGCTGTCCGGCCATCACGCCACCCTGCTGCGCGATACCGTGCGCACCCTGTTGCGCAACCACAAGGTGTACGTGACCGACTGGGTGGACGCACGCATGGTGCCGCTGGAAGCCGGCGCGTTCCGACTCGAGGATTACATCAGCTACATCCAGGACTTCATCCGTCATATCGGCGCCGAACGCCTGCATGTGGTGAGCGTGTGCCAGCCCACCGTGCCGGTGCTGGCGGCGGTGTCGCTGATGGCGTCCAACGACGAACCCACGCCGCGTTCGTTGGTGATGATGGGCGGCCCGATCGATGCGCGGCGCAGCCCGACCCAGGTCAACAACCTGGCGACCGAAAACGGCATCGAGTGGTTCCAGAACAACCTGATCCACACCGTGCCATTCCCCTACCCGGGCCATGGCCGCCAGGTGTATCCAGGCTTTCTGCAGCACGCCGGCTTCCTGTCGATGAATCCCAACCGGCACGTGATGTCGCATTGGGATTTCTATACCGATCTGGTCAAGGGCGACCTGCAGGACGCACAGGCACACCGGCAGTTCTACGACGAATACAACGCCGTGCTCGACATGCCGGCCGAGTACTACCTGGACACGATTCGCGTGGTGTTCCAGGAGTTCCTGTTGCCGCAGGGCAAGTGGACCGTGGATGGCCAGTTGGTCAAACCCTCGGCGATCCGCAACACCGCCCTGCTCAGCATCGAAGGCGAGCTGGACGACATCGCCGGCCTGGGCCAGACCGAGGCCGTCCACGACCTGTGCACCGGCATCGATGCCGCGCACCGCCGCCACCTGGTGGTGGAAGGCGCCGGCCACTACGGCATCTTCAGCGGCCGCCGCTGGCGCGAAGTGGTGTACCCGCAGGTGCGCGAATTCATCGCCCGCTACGATGCCGATCCGGTCGGCAGCCGCGACCCGGCCATCGTCACGCCGATCCGCAAGCGCGGCAAGCGCGCCTGATCCAGGCAGACAACCATCCCCGGCAGGAATGGCCGGGGATGGTTGTTTATGGGCGTGGCAGAGCGCTCCGGCGATGTTCCCTGCCCGTCGTGTCAGTAGCGCCCGTGACCCAGTGTCAGGGAATGAGCTTAAAACCTTTGGGTTACAGCCATTCCGGCAGCGCTCATCTACAGTCGATGTCCCCTGTGCCGATACCTCTGGCCAGGTGGGTTTCACTTTTCGATAGGGCGATACGATGCAACTGACACGCTTGGCGCGGCCGGCCATGGCTGACACTTCCTTTGGCGCCACCCGGCGTCTGTGCCTGGCGATCGGACTGGCGCTGCCGGGACTCGGCATGGCCCAGGTCGCTCCTGCGCCTGCCAACGCCGAACAGGCGGTCGCCGAGCCGGCCAAGCGCCCGGACACGACGGCACCGGCGACGGCCAAGGGCTACCCGCTCGAAGCCCAGGGCTGGGGTTCCAAGCAGGGCGGCAACATGTGGCAGGTGCGCTGGGCCGAGGACTGGTCGTATCTGAAGGATCGCTCCAAGCGCAAGAGTCCGTTCGATCCGCTCAAATACATTCCGCTCAGCGAGGACGGCGATGTCTACGTTTCGCTCAGCAACGAGCTGCGCGTGCGCAGCAATACGATCACCAATCCTGGCCTGATTCCCGGCAGCCACTCGCAGCAGCAATACCTGTTCCGCGCGTTCTTCGGCGCGGACTGGCACGTGGGCGAGCACTTCCGCCTCTACACCGAACTGGCGCACGGCAGCCTGGACGGGCGCAACGAAGGCACCAAGACCGGTACGCAGGAAAACAACGCCATCCTGCAGCAGGTCTTCTTCGACGTGAAGGGCAACATCGGCGGCGCCGACACCGGCCTGCGGGTTGGCCGCCAGGTGTTTGTCGACGGCCCCACCACCTTGATGGCACTGCGCGACAACACCGACATCTTCGTCACCTTCAACGGTGCGCGCGCCTGGGCGATCGGCGAGAAGACCCGCGTGGACGTGTTCGACTTCAACTTCAACCTGGACGGGACCGAAGGCCTGGGCGACGACCGCATCGACCGTTCGCGGCATTTCCGCGGCGTGGTGGGCGGCTATCGGTTGCCCACCGCCAAGCCGATGTACCTGGAGCCGTTCTTCTACCAGTTCCGCAACGACAACCAGGTCTGGGGCCGACAGACCGCCGAGGAACACCGCAACTACTACGGCCTGCGCCTGTGGGGCAACGTGGGCAAGCTGCGCACCGATTCGTTCGTGGCCGTGCAGCGTGGCAGCTTCGGCGGGCGTGACCTGCGCGCCTATATGGCCAGCACCTCCAACGCCTGGACCCTGAGCGATGCGGGCTGGAAGCCGCGTCTGGGCTTCCATAGCGAAATCGCGTCCGGCGGCGGCGGCACGTCCGGCACCGGCACGCTCCGCAACAACAATTTCCTGTACGGCAACACGATCTACTTCAGCTGGGCCACGTTCTTCGGCCCGGTCAATCTGGTCACCGCCGCGCCGACGTTCACCTTCTCGCCCACCTCCAAGATCACCGTCAATCTGGAATGGGAAACCCTGTGGCGCCAGACCACCAGCGACGCGATCTACAACAACCAGGCGCGTGCCTATGCACGGACCCAGAACACCGGCGAACGGCGCATCGGCACCATGCCGCGCATCAACGCCACCTGGAACATCGACCCGAACTGGTCGGTGACCTTCCGCGCCGAACACCTGATGGCCGGCCCGGCGCTGACCAAGGCCGGTTACGGCGATTCGACCTTCGTGATGGGCTGGTTGAACTTCCGCTTCTGAGTGCCTGCGGCGGATCGGTGCGCGTGCGCACCGACGCGTTTTGCCGGTGCAGCCGTTCACCTGCAGCAGCGATGCATGCGCATGCCGCGCCCTGTCCGGGGCGCGGCATGTTGCTTTTCACCGTCTGTACGACAGTCGATGCCAGGAGCGCGGGCCGCACACCGTCTGCTGCAGTGGCGACCGCACCGATTCGGCCCTCAATCTCCAGGACCACGTTTGGCGGACTGGGCCGTGGCTGCCCGCTCCCTCGTCATCGGAAGACTGCGCCCATCGCGACGCGACTGGGTCGAAGTGGTCGCGCGCTCGGCGGCACGCCGGCTGGCAGGTACTGGCCAGCGATACTCTCCGGCGCCGTCGTTGCGTCGGGCGTACTGAACGATGGTCAGATGCTTGCCGTCGTCCTGGGCCTGCAGCGGGCGCGTGGTTCCGCGTAGCGCTGGCGGCAGGTCGGCGAGTCGCTGCGCAAGCGGCCTTGCATCGGCCGGACGATCGCGCAGCCACAGCAGGGCCGTCACCGTCCGTACCGCCGCAGCGGTGTACTGCAGCGTGTGCTGGTGATTGGCATGGTCCGGACGCGCCACGTTGGCCAGCAGGCAGCCGATGGCATTGGCCACGCAGGCCACCGTGGCCGTGTCGGGCGTTGCCACCATGCCGGGCGGCAGCGCCTGATCCTGCGCCAGCAATGCCTGCACCGGCGCGCTGCAGGCCCAGGCAAAGGTCGGCGCCAGCAGCGCCTGGGTGCGCTCGCGATCCAGCAGCTGTGGCGAGATGCGATCCAGCCAGTCGCCATCGCCCTGCTGGACGGACGCGTCCTGCAGCATCGAAAACACCCTCCGCGATTCGCCGTGCAACGCATTGCAGAGCGAACGCTCCTCCATCCCTGCGGGTGCGAACGCCGCGGCACAGTGCGCTGGCAACGGCAGCTGCGCAGGCAGCTCGGCCAGCATGTCGGCGAACAGCTGCGCATCGCCACGCAGCATCGCAGCGCCAATCAACGTGATCGCCAGGTTGTCGCCGCTACGCAGCAGGACGCGGGCAACCCGCGCATCGGTGCAGACATCGCTCAAGGCCTGGGTGGTATGCCCCTGTGCGAAGGCCAATGCGCTGGCCGTCATCGCCAGCGTTATCCGCGGCAGCTCCGGCAACAGCGTCTCGGCGTGCGGCGGGAGCGGGTTGCGGTAGTCGGTGTAGTGCGCCAACGTCCGCATCCTGGCCAACATCGGCGCCTGTGCGGCCAGCGCATCGGCATAGGCCTGCGGTTGTTCGCGCACGCGCTGCAGACATCCGCCGGCGCCGGCACGGCACAGGGCTGGCGCGGTGGCTGGCCAGCCAGGCAGGCGCGGATAGTCCGCGGCGGCGCTGCGAAACGGCGCCTGCCTCGGCAGTCGATTCAGACGTTCCATGTCCTGGGCCAGCACGGTCTCGCGCTGCGCTTCCGGAACCGCATAGGACAACGACCACAGCGCCGCGAACATGTTGGGCCCACGCAACGGCTGCAGCGGCTGACGCAGTTGCGCCAGCGCCTGCCGCTCTGCGTCGGGGATCGGCCAGCGTTGGGAAACGGCATACAGCGCCACCAATACCGCGAGCAGAATGCAGACACCGAGCAAGGCGGTCTTGAGGAACTTGGCGAGCATGTTCACGTTCTTCCCTGGGAAGCCGCACATCTTATCGATGTCGCGCTGTTTCAGCGGGCAAAGCAGGGGCGGCCGATGGGGCGGCGAACCCGCGTCTCTTCCGTCCAAGGACGTCAGACGCTGACGACTGCTTCCCACCTTGTTCCCCGGCAGATTCGTTGCAAGAACGATCGTCCCGCACACCAGCGGCGGCGGTGCCCTCATCCGGCGCTACGCGCCATCTTCTTTCAGGGGGAGAAGGGAAGCGTTTGAACCAATGACCGGGTTGTGGCGGTCGACGCACAGCGAAGCGCTTTGACCAATCCCGAATGCCCAATCTCCAATCCCCGCCCCACCTCCACCGGACGCGGCCGAATGCCTACACTATGCCGATGTCCGAATCCCCCACTCCGCACGCACGCCCTTCCCTGCAACGCGTCTTCCTGACCG
The DNA here is from genome assembly GCF_020783795.1 of Xanthomonas sp. NCPPB 1067. NCBI lineage: Bacteria > Pseudomonadati > Pseudomonadota > Gammaproteobacteria > Lysobacterales > Lysobacteraceae > Xanthomonas > Xanthomonas sp. NCPPB 1067. The sequence goes on along the minus strand of NZ_JAJGQG010000006.1, from coordinate 100,894 downwards.
GGTTGCTCACCTTGCTACCGGTCTGGCTGACCTGGGTGGTGGTGAAGTTCGTCTTCGCGCTGCTCTCGGGCATCAGCAGCCCCTGGGTGGTGCCCCTGTCCGAGCGCATCGCCGCGTCGTTTCCGGACTACCTGGGCTGGATCAAGGCGCTCTGGGTGCAGAACACCATCGCCCTGATCGCAACGGTGGCGGTGATCCTGTTCGTCGGCATCCTGAGCCGGCGCGTGATCGGCCAGCGCTTGCTGCGCTGGTTCGAGGCGGTCATGCGGCGCATTCCGCTGGCCAGCGTGGTCTACGACAGCGCGCGCAAGCTGCTGGACATCCTGCAGACGCAGCCCGGCAGCACCCAGCGCGTGGTGCTGATCGACTTCCCGCATCGCGACATGAAATCGGTGGGCCTGGTCACCCGCGTGATCAAGGAACAGGGCACCGGCCGCGAGCTGGCGGCAGTGTATGTGCCCACCACGCCCAACCCCACCTCCGGCTATCTGGAAATCGTGCCGGTGGAGCTGCTCACGCCCACCGACTGGAGCGTGGACCAGGCGATGAGCTTCATCATCTCCGGTGGCGCAGTGGCACCCGAATCGGTGCCCTTCACCCGCACAGCGGATCGCTGAGACCATGGCGCACACGCGGACCCTGGACGATCGCGCGGTGCGCCTGTTCATCGCGCTGGCTGCGTTCTTCTGCGTCAACGCCGCGCTGGCCGAGTTCATCGGGGTCAAGATCTTCGCGCTGGAAGACACCCTGGGCATCGCGCCGCTGAACTGGAACCTGTTCGGCCAGACCGGCTCGCTGAGCTTCACCGCCGGCACCTTGTTGTGGCCGGTGGTGTTCATCATGACCGACACCATCAACGAGTTCTTCGGCAGCCGCGGGGTGCGTTTCATCTCGTGGGTGGCGGTGGCGCTGATCGGTTATGGCTTCGTGTTCGCCTTCGCTGCGATCGCACTGGCACCGGCTGGCTGGTGGATCACCGCAGCGCAGAGCCAGGGCGTGCCGGACTACCAGGCGGCGTTCGCGGCGGTGTTCGGGCAGGGTTTGTGGACCATCGGTGGCTCGCTGGTGGCATTCCTGGTCGGCCAGCTGATCGATGTGTCGGTGTTCCACCGCATCCGCCGCGTCACCGGCGAAAAGCACGTGTGGCTGCGCGCCACCGGTTCCACCGCGGTTTCCCAGCTGGTGGACAGCTTCGTGGTGATCTACATCGCCTTCGTGCTCGGCCCGCAGCATTGGTCGATGGACCAGTTCCTGGCGGTGAGCACGCTCAACTATGTCTACAAGATGGGCTTCGCGGTGGCGCTGATCCCGCTGCTGTATCTGGCGCGGCGCGGCATCGGCCTGTATCTGGGCGCCGCGCGTGCCGAGCAGTTGCGCGAGGAAGCCGCCGCCGATTGAGCCTGGCCGCGGCGCCCCTGTCACCCGCAGAGCCAGGCGCCGCAAGGCCCGGTTCGGTCAGCGCAGCGCACCGGGCATGGCCGGGCGGGTCCAGGACCGTGCCATGCATGAATTGCGTATGGGCGGTATGCCCGCCATGGGTGGCCGTCGCGGTGCGGATCGGGCAAGCTCCCCGCTCGCTTGTTTCCGGAGCCGGTAATGCCCCCGAGCTTTTCCCGCCTGTTGTCGCTGGTCCTCGCCACCGTGCTGAGCCTGTCGGTGGCGCCGCCCGCCGATGCCGCCAAGAAGAAGACCGCCAAGGCACAGACCACGCAGACGCGCGCGAAGGCGAGCAAGGCCAAGAAGACTGCCAAGCCGGCCAGGAGCGCCAAGCCGGCCAAGGGCAGCAGAGCCGCCAAGGCCAGGCCGCGCGCCGTGGCCGCACCGGTGGTGCTGAGCAAGGCGCAGCAACTCAACCTGCTCTACGACCAGTACTGGGACGCCTCGCTCAAGCTCAACCCGTTGCAGGCCACCTTCCAGGGCGAGAGCCGTTACAACGACCAGTTGCCCAATTTCCTGTCGCCGGCGTTCCGCCAGCAGTCGCACGACTTCACCGTCCTGTGGCTGGGCAAGGCCGAAGCGCTGGGCCCCGACGGACTGAGCGGCCAGGACCTGCTCAGCTACCAGATCTTCGTGCGCGATGCGCGCAGCGCGCTGGCGGCCGAGCAGTTCCCCAGCTGGATGCTGCCGATCAACCAGTTCTACAACATCGCCAGCATCGCGGTGGTGCTCGGCTCGGGCACCGGCGCGCAACCGTTCAAGACGGTCAAGGACTACGACAACTGGTCGCGGCGTGCGCTCGGCATTCCCGACCTGTTCGACCAGGCCATCGCCAATATGCGCGCCGGCATGCAGGCCGGCGTGGTGCAGCCCAAGGTGCTGATGCAGAAGGTGCTGCCGCAACTGGATGCGATCATTGCGCGCACCGCCGAGGACAGCCTGTTCTGGGGACCGATCCGCAACCTGCCGGCGGATATGCCCGAGGCCGACAAGCAGCGCCTCACCGCCGAGTACAAGCGGCTGATCGAAGTGCGCATCCTGCCCGCCTATCGCGCGCTGCGCGGCTTCATCGCCACCGAGTACCTGCCGGCCTGCCGCGATACCGACGGCCTGGCCGCGCTGCCCAACGGCGCGGCCTGGTACGCCTATGACGTGCGCCAGAGCACCACCTCCGAGCTGTCCCCCGAGCAGATCCACCAGATCGGGCTGGACGAGGTGGCGCGCCTGCAGGGCGAGATCCAGACGCTGACCAGGCAGGTGAAGTTCCGCGGCAACCTGCCCAAGTTCTACAAGTTCATGCAGACCGACAAGCGTTTCAGCTTCCGCAGCGACACCGAGCTGCTGGGCTATTACCGCGGCCTGCAGGGACGCGTGCAGGCCGCGGTGCCGCGCCTGTTCGCGCTGCAGGGCATTCCCGAGCTGGAAGTGCGTGCGGTGGAACCGCAACGCGCGCAGTCGGCGGCCAGCGGTTCGTACATGCGCCCCAGCGCGAATGGCAGCGCGGGCAGCACACCGGGCATCTTCTACGTCAATACCTCCGACCTGCCCTCGCGCCGGACCTGGGAAGCGGAGAGCCTGTACCTGCACGAAGCCATCCCCGGCCATCACTACCAGCTCGGGCTGCAGCAGCAACTGACCGACCTGCCCAAGTTCCGCCGCCTGGGCGGCGAGACGGCCTACATCGAAGGCTGGGGCCTGTACGCCGAATCGCTGGGCCGCGAGCTGGGGCTGTATCAGGACCCGTACAACTACTACGGCTACCTGCAGAACGCGCTGTGGCGCTCGATCCGGCTGGTGGCCGATACCGGCTTGCACAGCAAGGGTTGGACCCGCAACCAGGCCATCGACTACATGCTGGACAACTCGGCGATGAGCCGCACCGATGCCGAGGCCGAAGTCGACCGCTACATGGCCATCCCCGGCCAGGCGCTGGCCTACAAGGTGGGCGAGATGAAGATCGCGCAGTTGCGCGAACAGGCCCAGCGCGAGCTGGGGCCGCGCTTCGACGTGCGCGCCTTCCACACCGAAGTGCTCAAGGACGGCTCGGTGCCGCTGGAAATCCTGCAGGACAAGATCCAGCGCTGGATCGCAGCGCAGAAGGGCTGAGCCGGCTCGGCCCAAGGCGCGCGTCCGACCAGGGAGCGCGCACGGCAGGCCGGTGCAGCCGTTGCCCGCTGCGCCGGCCGCTACACTACCCGCTCCATTGGGGGCAGTAACGATGCAGCCGCACGACGACCACAGCGACCACGCATTGCCGCGCGAGATCGCAGCGCAAGCGCCGTTTCTTTCGCCCAGCCTTGCTGCACGCCTGCAGGATGGCCAATGGCAGCGCAATCTGGTTGGAGAGGCGGGAGCGGAGGTATTTCGCGTGCGACTCCCCACCGGGCCGGAGGTGTTCCTCAAGCAGGCAAGTGGCGCGACCGCGCATGCGCTGACCGAGGAGATGGCCCGCCTGGAGTGGTTGTCCAGTTTGGCGGGCGAGCTGCCGCCGGTGCCAAGCGTCGAGCACTTCGAGTGCGCGGCAGGCCACAGCTGGCTGCTGACACGCGCGATGCCGGGCCGGACAGCGAACGAATGGCTGCAGGAGGCGCCTGGACGCGGCCTCGCCATCGTGCAATCGCTGGCGACGGCGCTGCGCCGCTGGCATGCGCTGCCGGTGCAACACTGCCCGTTCAACGCCGATCACACGCTGCGGCTTGCCCAGGCCCGCCAACGCCTCGATGCCGGACTGATCGACGCGGACGATTTCGACGACGCCCGCGCCGGCTGGACGCCCGAGGACGTCTGGGACGCGATGCACGCGCTGCTGCCGCTGCGGATGGAGCGTGTGGTCACTCATGGCGACTACTCGCTGGACAACATCCTGCTCGATGCGCAGGGCCAGGTGACCGGCATCATCGACGTGGGCCGTGCCGGAATCGCCGATCCGTACCAGGACCTGGCGATCCTCTGGAACGGCCTGTCGGAGTTCGGCGAAGACCTCCAGCAGGCGCTGCTGCCGGCGTACGGAACCGCAATGGACAGCGACAGGCTCACGTTCCACCTGTGTCTGGACGAGTGCTTCTGAGGCATCCACACGCCGGCCGGTCGACCCGCGCGCCATCGGTTCGACGCAATGCCCCCGCCCCGCATCCACGCTGCATCCGGATGCGCGCACCTGCGGGACTGCATGCGCCGCACACTGGATCAGCCTTGCGCACACGCCGCCGCCAGCGCGGCGATATCGCGCGGGCTGGTGCGGCAGCAACCACCGATCAGGCGCGCGCCGGCCGCCCGCCATTGCGCGTGCTGGTCGGCCAGGGTGAGCACAGCCCCATGGCCGGCGTGCCAGCGCTTGTCGGCCGCGTCGTAGTGCTCGCCGGAGTTGGGGTACACCACCAGCGGTAATGCGGTCAGCGCCGACAGGCTGTGCAATGCAGCGGTCACTTGATCCAGCGCAATGCAGTTGATGCCAACTGCGATCACCTGGGCACAGGCATCCAGCGCTGGCACCACCTGTGCCAGCGGAGTGCCATCGCTCAGATGCACCGCATCGCGCAGGGTGAACGAGAACCACGCATGCAGTTGCGGAAATTCTTCCAGCAGCAAGCGCAAGGCGGTGATCTCACCGGCCGATGGCAAGGTCTCGCAGGCCAGTACATCCACCCCGGCCGCCGCCAACGCGGCGATGCGCGGACGGTGGAAGTCCATCATCTGCTCCAGCGGCACCACGTAGTCACCGCGATACTCCGAGCCGTCGGCCAGATACGCGCCATACGGACCCACCGAGCCTGCCACCCACAACGGCGCAGCATCCGGCTGCAGCTGCAGGTGATCGGCGCGTGCCTGCACGGCCAGCTGCACGCTGCGCGCGACCAGTGCCTGCGACTGCGCCAGATCCAGTCCGCGCGCGGCGAACCCCAGCGGGGTCGCCTGATAGCTGGCGGTGATCGCGCATTGCGCACCGGCGGCGAAGTAGTCGCGGTGCACCTGGTAGATCAGCTCCGGCTGCTCCATCAGCACCCGTGCCGACCACAGCGCATCGTTGAGATCGCAGCCGCGTTGCTCCAGTTCGGTGGCCAGGGCGCCATCCAGCAAGACAACCCCGTCGTGCTGCAAGGCCTGGCTGAAGGGCGCGTTGGCACGCGGCCGGCGGGAAGCAATCGTCATGCGTGCAGTCTCCGGGCTGCCAGCCACTGGGTCAGTGCGTAGGCGCCGTAACACAGCGCCACGAAGGGAATCCCGCAGTACAGTGCAATGCGCTGCTGCGGATCGAACGCCAGCCCGATGCAGGCCAGCAGGCACAGCGTCAATCCCAGAATCGGCGTCCACGGATACCACGGCGCCCGATAGGCCAGCGTTTCCACGGCGATACCGTCGTCAAGCAGCTGGCGGCGAAAACGGTAATGCGCAGCGCAAATGCTCAGCCATACCACCACCACCGCAAACCCCGAGACCGCCGAGATCGCAACGAACACGGTGTCGGCCGCATAGACGGCGGTCAGCAGCGCAAGCAGACCACCCAGCATGCTGAACGCCACCGCATGTAGTGGAATGCCGCGGCGGGTCAGCCGCGCCAGGCCCGCCGGCAAGGTACCTTCGTTGGCCAGCGACCACAGCATGCGCGAAGCGGCATACAGCCCGGAATTGGCGGCCGACAGGATCGCGGTCAGGATCACCGCGTTCAACACGTCGGCCGCATACGGAATACCCAACAGCTCGAAGCCGCGTACGAAGGGACTGGTGTCCACCGCCGCCTGCCCGGCCGGCAGCAACGCCGCCAGCACCAGCACCGTGCCGACGAACAGCACCACCAGCCGCACCAGGGTCGTCCGGATCGCCAACGGAATCGCACGCGCAGGCTGCGCGGTTTCGCCGGCAGCCACGCCGATCAACTCGGTCCCGGAGAACGCGAAGTTGACCGCCACCATCGTCATCAGGATCGGCAGGGTGCCCTGCGCGAACCAGCCATCACTACGCAGATGGCGCAGGCCTGGCGGTGGCGTGCCATCGGCCAGCGGCAGCACGCCCACCACCGCTGCACCGCCCAGCACGATGAAGACCAGCAGGGTGATCACCTTGATCAGCGCAAACCAGAATTCGCCTTCGGCGAACCAGCGCGCCGACACCGTGTTCAAGCCGAAGATCAGCGCGCAGAACAGCAGGCACCATGACCATGCCGGGCTGTGCGGAAACCAGTACTGCATGCAGAACGCCGCGGCCGTGAGGCTGGAGCCCAGCGCCACGGTCCAGCTCAGCCAGTACAGCCACGCCACCACGTAACCGGTGGCCGGCCCCAGATAGCGCGCGGCATACACATGGAAGGCGCCGGTCTGCGGCATCGCCACGGCCAGTTCGCCCAGGCATTGCATCACCAGGTACACCACCAGTGCACCGATGCTGTACGCGATCACCGTGCCCAGCGCGCCGGTGCTGGCGATGATGTAACCGGAATTGAAGAACAGCCCGGTGCCGATCACCCCACCCAGCGACAGCATCACCAGATGGCGCACCTGCATGCTGCGCTGGAACTGCATGGCGGTGGTGGAGGACGGCTCGGGCATGAATGAATCTGGTCGGCGTTCCCCGCATCGTGCCATGCGCGCGCGGGCGAGCACAGCCATGCGCGGTGGAGCTGTGACGCAGGGCCTGCCGCTCACTGGCCGGCGGTTATGCTGCCGATCGGTTTCTACTGGCCCTTCCCATGCCACGCCATCGCCGTACCGCTCTGCACACATCCCCGCGCAGTCTCGCCACCTGGTGCTTGCCTGGGCGCTTGCCCGCTCCACACCGTGCAATGTGCGCGGGCGCCGTCGATCCTGCCGCGCCATGCAAGGCGCGCACGCGCCCTGCGCGCAACACGTGCTCGAACACGTGGACATCGACCCGCTTGCCGACAGCCCTGACGTGGAGCGCGGCATGATGCTCGCCGGAATTCACCACGTGGCGATCATCGCCGGCGACTATGCGCGCTCCAAACAGTTCTACTGCCAGATTCTGGGCTTGCGCGTGCTCGATGAGCATTACCGCCAGGCACGCGATTCCTGGAAGCTGGATCTGGCGTTGCCCGATGGCGGCCAGATCGAACTGTTCTCATTCCCCAATGCCCCCACCCGTCCCAGTCGCCCGGAAGCGCAGGGACTGCGCCACCTGGCCTTTCGCGTGGCGGACCTCGACCGTGTCGTGGCGCATCTCAACGCGCATGGCGTAGTGACCGAGGACATTCGCATCGATGAGTACACCGGGCGACGTTTCACCTTCTTCGCCGATCCGGACGATCTGCCGCTGGAGCTGTACGAGACCTCTTGAATCCCGCTTTCGGCGATCAAAGGCAGTCACATCGGCTACGCCTGCACGTCTTGGCGGCATGACTTCCGGCGGATGCAGCGACCTGGCATGCACGCAGAAGATTCCGATACCCCAGGGACACAGGAACCGTCGATGCTGCAGATTCGTGCGTTGTCCAAGACCTACGCCAATGGCGTGCATGCGCTGCAAGGTGTCACGCTCGACATTCCGCGCGGCATGTTCGGGTTGCTGGGGCCAAACGGTGCCGGCAAATCTTCGTTGATGCGCACACTGGCGACGCTGCAGGAAGCCGACGCGGGTAGCGTCACGTTGCGTAGCGCCGATGGCAGCAGTCTGGACGTGTTGAAGGACAAGGATGGCCTGCGCCGCCGGCTGGGGTATCTGCCGCAGGATTTCGGGGTCTACCCGAAGGTCAGCGCGCTGGACATGCTCGACCACTTCGCCGTGCTCAAGGGGCTGACCAGCCGCGGCCAGCGCAAGGAGGTGGTCGAACGGTTGCTGCAACAGGTCAATCTGTGGGACGCGCGCAAGCGCAAGCTCGGCACGTATTCCGGCGGCATGCGCCAGCGCTTCGGCATCGCGCAGGCACTGCTGGGCGACCCGCAACTGGTCATCGTCGACGAACCCACGGCCGGGCTGGACCCGGAAGAACGCAATCGATTCTTGAACCTGCTGGCCGAAATCGGCGAGAACGTGGTGGTGATCCTGTCCACCCACATCGTCGAGGACGTCACCGACCTGTGCCCATCGATGGCCATCATGAACAAGGGCCAGGTGCTGCTGAGCGGCCGGCCCGCCGATGCGATCGCCATGCTCGATCAGCAGGTCTGGCGCAAGCAGGTCAGCAAGCCCAGCCTGCCCGACTACGAGGCACGCTTCACCGTGCTGTCGACGCGCTTGATCGCCGGCCATCCGGTCATCCATGTGTTCAGCGCCGATTGCCCGGAACCGGGCTTCGAACAGGTCGCTCCCGATCTTGAGGATGTCTATTTCCAGCGCCTGCGCAAGCAAGCGCTGGCTGCCTGACGGAGCGCGGCGATGATCATGGCGTTTCTGCGCTTCGAGCTGCGCGAACAACTGCGCTCGCCCTTCCTGTGGTTGCTTGCCGTGCTGTATGCGCTGCTTGCCTTCGCTGCGCTGGCCAGCGATGCGGTGCAGATCGGTGGCGGCATCGGCAATGTGCTGCGCAACGCGCCCACCGTGATCGCCACCCTGCTGGGCCTGTTCACCTTGCTCGGTCTGCTGGTGACGACCTTGTTCGTCAGCAATGCGCTGCTGCGCGATTTCGACCTCGGTACCGCCGAACTGGTGTTTTCCACCCCGGTGCGGCGCCGCGATTATTTGATCGGCCGCCTGGGGGCGGCGCTGATCGCCGGCATGATCATGTATGTGGTGATCGCGGCGGGCATGTTCGTTGCGCAATTCATGCCCTGGATCGATCAGGCCCGTCTCGGGCCGGTGGCCGTGCTGCCCTATCTCTGGTCGTTGCTGGTGCTGGTGCTGCCCAACCTGCTGTTCACCACCGCCTTGCTGGCGGTGCTGGCGGTGACCACACGCAGCATCCTGTGGGTCTACATCGGCGTGATCGTGTTCTTCGTGCTCTACGGCGTGAGCCGCGCGCTGCTGGCCGATCTGGACAATGTGTGGGTCGCCACCCTGGCCGATCCGCTGGGTATCCGCGCCCTGTCGCAGACGCTGCGTTACTGGTCGGTGGAACAACGCAATCAGGGACTGCCGCCGTTGGAGGGCTATCTGCTTGCCAACCGGGCCCTGTGGCTGGGCATGAGCGCGCTGTTGTTCGCCGCCGTGTTCGCTCTGTTCCGCACCGAGCGCAGCGGTACGCGCCGGCGCCGTGGCGCAGCACCGCAGACGCCAGTTGCCGCGCCAGCGAACACCCGCGCTGCTGCGGTGCATCGCCTGACAGTGACGCCGCGCTTCGACGCAGGCACGGCATGGAAGCAACTGCTGCAGCAGGTCCGCTTCGATACGCTGGGCGTGATACGCAGTGCGCCATTCCTGGTATTGCTGGCCCTGGGCCTGGCAAATTTCATTCCCACCGCATTGTTCAACCAGCGCATGTTCGGCACTGCGATACTGCCGGTGACCTCGGTCATGCTGGAAGCCTTGCAGAACAGCTACAGCTTCCTGCTGATCATCGTGGTGCTGTTCTATGCCGGCGAGCTGGTATGGAAGGAGCGCAGCAATCGTATCGACGGCATCACCGATGCCATGCCGATCCCCAACTGGGTGCCGCTGCTCGGCAAGTTCGTTGCATTGCTGGTCGTGATCGTCAGCTTCCAGCTCGCTGGTGGGCTGACCGCGATCATGTTGCAGCTCGGCCGCGGCTACACCAGCATCGAGCCGCTGCTCTACCTCAAGACGCTGGCGCTGGGGTCGGTGCTGTACGTGCTGATGGGCGGCATGGCATTGGTGCTGCAGGTGCTGAGCAACAACAAGTTCGTCGGCTACGCCTTGCTGGTGCTGGTACTGATCGCACAGTCGGTGCTGTCGATGCTGGATTACACCCAGAACCTCTACACCTTCGGTGGCTGGCCCAACGCGCCGTATTCGGACATGAACGGCTTCGGCCACTTCCTGCCCGGGCAATTGTGGTTCCAGGGCTACTGGGGCGTATTCCTGCTGGCCCTGTTACTGCTGTCCTCGGCGTTCTGGCCGCGCGGGGTCGGCCACCGCCTGCGTCAACGCACGCGCCTGGCGCTGCAGCGACTGCGCGGCCCGACCGGGGCGGCGTTGGCAGCCAGCATGCTGGCCTTCGCCGCGATCGGTGGCTGGCTGTACTGGAACACCAACATCTACAACACCTTCCTGTCGCCGGAACAGCAGCTGGATCTGCAGGCACGCTACGAGCGCGACTACCGCAAGTACAAGGACCTGCCGCAGCCGCGCATCATCGCCGTGGACAACCGTGTCGACCTGCATCCGGAAACGCAGTCGGCGGTCATCGACGCCACCTGGACCGTGCGCAATACCCATGCCGTGCCCATCGGGCAGATCCATATCGGCATGCAGGGTCGCGATGGCGACCGCAGCCTGGTGCACGTGGATCTTGGCGGGCAGACCCTGCTCACCCATGACGTCCCGGCCGGCTACCGCATCTACCGTTTGCAACGTCCGCTGCAGCCGGGCGAGCAACACGTGTTTCGCTTCCGCGTCGATCTGCATCCGCACGGCCTGACGGCCTCGCAGGCGCAGACCGAACTGGTTGCCAACGGCAGCTTCTTCAATAGCCAGATGTTGCCCTGGTTCGGCTACAACACCCAAACCGAGCTCACCGACCGCAACGACCGCCGCAAGCGCGGGCTGGGCGAGCCCACGCGCATGCCCAAACTGGAAGACCAGGCCGCACGCGCCAACACCTACATCAGCAACGACGCCGACTGGCTTGACTTCGCCAGCACCGTCTGCACCGCGCCAGACCAGATCGCACTGGCCCCTGGCTATCTGCAGAAGGAGTACCGCCAACAGGGCAGGCGCTGCTTCCGCTACGTGATGGATCGCCCGATGCTCAACTTCTATGCCTACCTGTCGGCACGCTGGCAGGTGCGCAAGGCCTACTACAAGAAGATTCCGATCGAAATCTATTACGACCCCAAGCACCCGTACAACGTACAACGCATGATCGAGGGCGTGCAGAAGTCACTGGCCTATTACGAGGCCAATTTCACCCCATACCAGCACCACCAGGTACGCATCATCGAGTTCCCCGGCTATTCGCGGTTCGCACAGTCGTTCGCCAACACCATCCCCTACTCCGAATCGATCGGTTTCATCGCCGACCTGCGCGACAAGGACGCGATCGACTACGTGTTCTACGTCACCGCGCATGAAGTGGCGCACCAGTGGTGGGCGCATCAGGTCATCGGTGCAAATGTGCAAGGCGCCACGATGCTGTCCGAGTCGCTGGCGCAGTACTCGGCGCTGATGGTGATGGAGCGCGAGTACGGGCGCGCGCATATGCGCCGCTTCCTCAAGTACGAACTGGACCGCTATCTGGAAGGACGCGGTGGCGAAACCATCGACGAACTGCCGTTGTACCGGGTCGAGAATCAGCAGTACATCCACTATCGCAAGGGCTCGCTGGTGTTCTATCGCCTGCGCGAGGAGATCGGCGAAGCAGCGCTCAATCGCGCCTTGCAGCGCTTTCTGCAGGCCAAGGCGTTCCAGCAGCCGCCATACACCACCTCCGCCGAGCTGCTTGAGGCCATTCGTGCCGAGGCACGCCCGGATCAGCAGGCAATGATCACCGATCTGTTCGAACGGATCATCTTCTACGACAACCGGGTGCTGAGCGCGCAGGCCCGCAAGCGCCCGGATGGACGCTTCGATGTGACCGTGCAGGCGCAGGCCACCAAGTTGCAGGCCGATGGGCGTGGCAAGGAAAAGCCGGTGGCGATGGACGACTGGATCGAGGTGGCGGTCTACGGCCTGCCCGACGGCGAACATGCCGATCCTCCGACGCTGGCGCTGCAACGCCAGCATGTCACCAGCAGCGCCCCCAGCTTTACCTTCACCGTCGATCGCCTGCCGTTCGAAGTCGGCTTCGACCCAGACAACAAGCTGATCGACCGGGTGCCCGACGACAATCGCAAACGGGTGAGCCTGGTAGCGAAATGAACGGCGTCGAGCCTACGGGCTGAAGCCAGCGGCAATCGGGACACCGCGTTCGCGGCAGCGGTGTGCCGGGCAACGCGGACGGCATCGATACCCATCGCCGACCGGCGGGAGCAGGGGGCCGGGTGTCGAGACGGCCCTCACGCAGCGCAGGCTTGCGGCAGCGGGGTGATGACGGGCGCCGATGGCCTGCCCGGCGCCGCGCCTCGACTTGCCGCTCAGCGTGGTGTCGCCCGACGGCGTGGCAAGCCAGGCTCTGCCCGGCAGTGCCGGCTCGCCGCTTGCCGCGCGCTGCGGCTGCTCATGCCGCCCGGCGCCGCCGTGGCACGGCGGTGTGCCGGCTTGCGCACGCGTGCCGCATGAACGCCTCCCGCGCGACATCTTTCCGCCACCATACCCCGCGGTATACATTCGCGGGCAGGCCGCCGACGGCGGCCCTAGCAATCCCTGGGAGGGGAAACATGCGCAAGACCTTCAAGACCCTGATCGTGGCCCTGCCGCTGGCCGCCGCCTCGCTGCTGGCCCAAGCCTCCGATTCGCCGGTAGGCCGCTGGAAGACCATCGATGACGAGACCGGCAAGCCCAAGTCGGTGGTGCAGATCGAACAGGCTGCCAACGGCACCCTCAGCGGCAAGGTGGTGGAAATCCTGCAATCGGCCAAGGGCCCGAACCCGCTGTGCGACAAATGCGATGGCGAGCGCAAGAACAAGCCGATCAAGGGCATGACCATCCTGTGGGGCCTCAAGCCCGACGGCACCGCCGTGTGGGGCGGCGGCTCGGTACTGGATCCTGCCAAGGGCAAGACCTACAAAGCCAAGATCACCTTGACCGAAGGCGGTAAGAAACTGCAGATGCGCGGCTATGTCGGCATCGAAGCACTCGGCCGCACGCAGACCTGGGTGCGCGAGTAACGCCGACGCCACGCAACACGGCGGTGGTGCGCAAGGCGCCGCCGTCCGCCGAGCGCTCCCGGCATGGGAGCGCTCTTGGCCCATGCATTCTCCAGCGTGACCGATCGCTGCGGCGTTCCGCGGTCCATGGTCGCGCCAGCATTGTCGAGCGGGTCGACCGTACCGCACTCCCCGTGTTGGCAGCCGTCGACGGCTCGACCTGCGAACCCGCGCCCCATCGGTGATACGCCATCGGGTCACTGTCACTCCGGCCAGGTCTGCCAGCCAGGCCACCGCCCCGATCAGGGTGGCAACGCCATCATGCGGTTTGCTGGCCGATTCGATCGGCAAGACACGCTGCGCCACCGCGATGCCATGGCCGGACGGCTGCGGGCTTATCGCAGCGTGCCCGGCATTCGGCATTCGGCATTCGGCATTCGGCATTCGCAGAATGCTGCGCCCATGTGAACTGTTGTCGCCCTGCGCGAATCAGGCGATCGAAGTCCGTTGCAAAGCGAACCCAACGGTGAGAGAAGTTAACGGATGGTGAACTGCAGTGTTCGGTTCATCTACCAGTCATCGCCTTGTCATCCAGCGCCGCGCCATCCCGGAGACACCACCCATGTCGTTTCGCACCCGGCCCCGTGCCAGTTCCCTGAGTCTTGCCCTGATGGCGGTGCTGACCGCCTCCAATGCCGCAGCGCAGTCGCAGACCAACGCGCCCCAGGACGTCGCCGCCTCTGCCCCAGCCACATCCGCAGCGAATGCAAAACAATTGGATTCGGTCAAGGTGACGGGCTCGCGGATCGCGCGCGCCGGCTTCGATACGCTCGAACCTGCCAACGTGGTCGGCCGCGAATACATCCAGGGCTTCGGTTTCACCAATGTTGCCGATGCGCTTTTCCAGCAACCGGGTTTCGATGCCGGCGCATCTTCCCGCGGCGACCAGGCGGGCTTCGGCGCGGGCGTCAACTTCCTGGGCCGCTTCGGACTGGGCTCCAATCGTCAGCTGACCCTGGTCGATGGCCGTCGCTTCGTCACCTCCAACCCGCCGACGGTGTTCGGCCCGGCAGGCGGCGGCACCCAGGTCGATCTCAATGTCATCCCCACGATCCTGATCGATCAGGTCGAAACCATCGGCGTCGGCGGCGCCCCGACCTACGGATCGGACGCGATCTCCGGGGTCAGCAACATCATCCTGGTAAAGAATTTCGAGGGAGCCGAGGTGCGCATGGGCTATGGCCTGACCGACCGCGGCGACAACGAACGGTTCAATTACTCCGCATTGCTCGGCAGCAATTTCGGCGATGGTCGCGGCAACGTGACCATCGCCCTGGACGCCGACAACAGCCAGGGCGTACTCGGCACGGCACGTCGATTCCTGCGCCAGAGCTATTCGGTCCGTCCCAATCCGTCGGCGCGCGCGATCGCCGCCTTCCAACCAGGCCGGACCCCGGCCAACGATGGACGGGTCAATCCGCAAGTCGGCTTCAACACCGGGCCCAACGACGGCATTCCTGGCCGCGTGCTGATCCGTAACCGTCGCATCGCCGACATGACCTGGGGCGGCCTGCTGTTTCCCGCCGATGGCGACACCACACGCGATGCCAGCGGGCAGTTGCGTGGCTTCGGCGGCAACGAGGATCAGTTCGTCCAATTCGATCGCAACGGCAATCTGGTGAGCTACAACCCCGGGACCAACTTCGGGACCAGCGACGCCTCCGGGGGCGATGGCGTGGACCTGACCGAAACCAGCCAGATCATTTCCGACCTGGACCGCAAGTCGGTGTTCGCGCTCGGCAATTACGACTTCACCGATCAGCTGACCGGCTTCTTCGAAGCCTCGTTCTACAGCGCTACTGCGCGCGAACTGGTGGACCAGAACGTCTACAACGCCGCCGGCTTCGGCATCGGCTCGGTAGATGGCAGCGGCGACCAGAGTGGCGCCTTGAACTTCAATATCAACAACCCGTTCCTGTCCGAGCAGAATCGGCAGGTATTGCGCAGCCTGGGCACGGAAGACTTTCTGCTCTCGCGGTCCTCGCGCGATCTGGCCATGAACAACTCCGGCACCGATACCAACCTGTGGCGCGCGGTGTTCGGCCTGCAAGGCGCCTTCGATGCAGCCGGGCGCAATTTCACCTGGGAAGCGAGCGTCAACCACGGCGAAGGCAATTTCGACTATTACAACTTTGGCCTGATCCAGCAGAACTTCATCAACGCGCTCAACGTCACCCGCAACAGCGCCGGGCAGATCGTTTGCGACAGCACCGCTGCCGGCACCACGGCCGATCCGGCCTGTGTCCCGTTGAATCTGTTCGGCGAAGGGGTGGCCTCCCCGGCTGCACGCAGCTATGTCACCACGCCCACCCATGCCCAGGCGCAGATGAAGCAGACGGTCTTCAACGCCAACATCACCGGTGCGCTGATGGATCTGCCCGGCGGCGAACTGCGCTTCAACGCCGGCTACGAGCGGCGCAGGGAGGAAGGCAGCTTCACGCCGAGCGAGTTCGAACGCCTGGGCCGCGGGCGCTCGGTTCCCATCGCCCCTGCATCCGGCCAGTTCACCACCAACGAATACTTTGGCGAAATCCTCGCGCCGCTGGTCAAGACCGATGCAGATATTCCAGGGCTGCACCGCCTGGATCTGACCGGCAAGCTGCGTCGGGTGGAAAACACTGTCAACGGCTGGTTCAGCGCGTATACCTACGGCCTGCAGTACGAGCCCATCGCCGGCATGCAACTGCGCGGCAACAAGACCCGCTCGTTCCGCGCGCCCTCCATCGCCGAGCTCTACACCAGCCAGCAGCCGGCGTTCTACTTCATTCCCGAGCCCTGCAGCGCCGCACAGATCGGCAGTGGACCGCGCCCGGCCGTGCGTGCGCGCAATTGCCAGGCATTCTTCGCCGCTTACGGCAACGTCGACCCGGCCTCCTTCGAAGAGGCGCCCAGCAGCCAGCTCGGCTCGGTCAGCGGCAACGCGCGCCTGCAGAACGAGCAGGCCGAATCGTGGACGGCGGGCATCGTGCTGCAACCGGAGTGGATCAAGGGCCTGCGCGTTGCCGCAGACTGGTACGACATCCAGATCACCAACTCCGTGACGACCCTGAGCGCAGACGACATCGCCTCCGGCTGCTTCGACAGCGACACGTTCAACGCCAACGATGTACCCAATGCCAACAGCTTCTGCAGCCTGATCTCGCGCAATCCGCAGACCGGTGTCGCCAACGGGATCCGCACCAGCTATACCAATGGCCCGTACACCAACTTCCGCGGCTGGACCGCCGAGGTAACGTATCGATTCGATCTGGCGGCCATGCAATGGGGCAGCGGCGTGCTGGACCTGGGCTTCTACGGCTACTTCCCCAAGACGCTGGAAAGCGCGGCCGCCCCGGGCGTGCCGCCGGACGAATCGGTGGGCGAGCTCGGTGCATCCAAACGGCAGTTCCAGTGGAATGCGCGATACAGGAGCAATCACTGGGACCTCGGCCTGAGTGCCAACTACGTCAGCGGCGCGGTGTACGACCTGTTGAATACCGTCGAGACCCGCGACTTCCTGAGCATCCCCAGCTACACCAGCTACGACGCCAACATCGGCTATGCGTTCGATGCGCACGCCAGCATCAATCTGGCTGCGCTGAACGTGACCGACAAGCTGGTCGCATTTCCGTCCCTGTTCGACGGGCTGGGCCGCCGCTACATGCTGACCTTGAACTACCGTTTCTAGCCCTCGGCCGGCGACCGGATCCGTCTGGCTCCGGTCGCCGTGCTCGATGGCAACGACGATTCAGACGCTGCGCGCATGGCAGCGTGCACGGGCATGCGATAATCGGCCGTCCCCCGCATCACGCCCGCCATGACCCGCACCGCACTCGTCACCACCGCCCTGCCCTATGCCAACGGCCCACTGCATCTGGGCCACCTGGTCGGCTATATCCAGGCCGACATCTGGGTGCGCGCGCGCCGCCTGCGCGGCGACAAGACCTGGTTCGTCTGCGCCGACGACACCCACGGCACACCGATCATGCTGGCCGCCGAAAAGGCCGGGGTCACTCCGGAAGCCTTCATCGCCAGCATCCAGGCCAGTCACGAGCGCGATTTCGCCGCCTTCGGGGTGACCTTCGATCATTACGATTCGACCAATTCGCCGGTCAATCGCGAGCTCACCGAGGCCTTCTACGCCAGGCTCGAGGCCGCTGGACACATCAGCCGGCGCTCGGTGGCGCAGTTCTACGACCCGGCCAAGGGCATGTTCCTGCCCGATCGCTACATCAAGGGCATCTGCCCCAACTGCGGCAGCGCCGACCAGTACGGCGACAACTGCGAAGTCTGCGGTGCGACCTATGCGCCCACCGAACTGAAGGACCCCCGGTCGGTGATTTCCGGTGCCACGCCGGAGCTGCGCGACTCGGAGCATTTCTTCTTCGAAGTGGGCCATTTCGATGGTTTCCTGCGCGACTGGCTGGCCGGCGATGTGGCACTGCCGGGCGTCAAGGCCAAGCTCAAGGAATGGCTGGACGCCGAGGGCGGCCTGCGCGCCTGGGACATCTCGCGCGATGCGCCGTATTTCGGTTTCCAGATCCCCGGCCAGCCGGGCAAGTACTTCTACGTGTGGCTGGATGCGCCGATCGGCTACCTGTGCAGCTTCAAGACCCTGTGCGCGCAGATGGGCGAAGACTTCCAAGCGCATCTGGTCGCCGGCACCCAGACCGAGCTGCATCACTTCATCGGCAAGGACATCGTCAATTTCCACGGCCTGTTCTGGCCCGCGGTGCTGCACGGCACCGGCCACCGCGCGCCGACACGCCTGCACGTCAACGGTTATCTGACCGTGGACGGCGCCAAGATGTCCAAGTCGCGCGGCACCTTCGTGATGGCGCGGACCTTCCTGGACGTGGGCCTGGAGCCGGAAGCACTGCGTTACTACTTCGCGGCCAAGTCCTCCGGCGGCGTGGACGATCTGGATCTGAACCTGGGCGATTTCGTCGCGCGGGTGAATGCGGACCTGGTCGGCAAGTTCGTCAACCTGGCCAGCCGCTGCGCCGGCTTCATCGGCAAGCGCTTCGACGGCAGGCTCGCCGAGGCACTGCCCGACCCGGCGCAGTACGACCGCTTCGTCGCCGCACTGGCGCCGATCCGCGAGGCCTACGAACGCAACGACGCGGCCAGCGCGATCCGCCAGACCATGGCCCTGGCCGACGAAGCCAACAAGTACATCGACGACACCAAGCCGTGGGTGATCGCCAAGCAGGACGGCGCCGATGCGCTGCTGCAGTCGGTATGCACGCAGGGCCTGAACCTGTTCCGCATCCTGGTGGCCGCGCTCAAGCCGATCCTGCCGCGCACCTGCGCCGAGGCCGAAGCCTTCCTGTCGGCACCGGTGACCAGTTGGGAAGACGTGAGCCGTCCACTGACCGCGCACACCATCCAGCCCTACACCGCCCTGTTCACCCGTATCGACCCCAAACTGATCGACGCCATGACCGACGCTTCCAAGGACACCCTCGCCCCCGCACCCGACGCCGCCAAACCCGCTCCCGCTCCCGCTGTCCCGGGAACCGGGTCCCCGGTCCCGGGTCCCGACTACATCGCCATCGACGATTTCGCCAAGCTCGACCTGCGCATCGGCAAGGTGCTGGTGTGCGAATTCGTGGAAGGCTCGGACAAGCTGCTGCGCTTCGAGCTCGATGCCGGCGAGCTGGGCAAGCGACAGATCTTCTCGGGCATCCGTGGCAGCTACGGCGAACCGGAGACATTAGTGGGCCGCAGCGTGGTGTTCATCGCCAACCTGGCCCCGCGCAAGATGCGCTTCGGCATCAGCGAAGGCATGATCCTGTCGGCCGGCTTCGACGGCGGTGCGCTGGCACTGCTGGATGCCGATGCCGGTGCGCAGCCGGGCATGCCTGTGCGGTGAAGCGGGATTGGGGAGTCGGGATTCGGGATTCGTAAAAGCCAGAACGCATTGTTGAGGGAGACCTGACTCGAGTGCCTGGCGCGCCCCCCTCATCCGCCCCTGCGGGGCACCTTCTCCCGCAGGGAGAAGGAAAGATTTCAGAGCCCCTCTCCCATTGGGAAAGGGGTTGGGGTGAGGGTACGGAGCGAAGCCCGGATGTCTTTACGAACTGCACGTGGCTCCGCCCGTACCCTCATCCGCCCCTGCGGGGCATCTTCTCCCGCAGGGAGAAGGGAAGACACTGCGCCTCCAGCCAATCCCCAATCCCCAATCCCCGCCCCTCATGCACCTGGCCCTGTTCGACTTCGACCACACCATCACCACCTGCGACACCTATGCGCGCTTCCTGCGCAAGGTGGCGACGCCGGCGCAGCTGGCGGCGGCAAGGTGGCAGGTGGGTCCGTGGGTGCTGGGCTATCGGTTGGGCATGGTCTCGGCTGCGGCGCTGCGCGCGCGGGTGACGCGCATCGTGTTCACCGGTCGCTCGCTGGACGAGATGGCAGCGCATGGCATTGATTACGCGCGCACCACCCTGCCGGGCGTGCTGCGTGCAGAGATGATGCAACGCATCGACTGGCACCAGGCGCAGGGACACGAAGTCTTATTGGTGTCGGCCTCGCTGGACCTGTATCTGCAGCCCTGGTGCCTGCAGCATGGGCTGTCGCTGATCTGCAACCGGCTCGACCACATCGGCGGCATGCTGACCGGCCGCTATGCCGATGGCGATTGCGGGCCGCGCAAAGCCGCGCATGTCCGCGCGCATTACGACCTGGCGCAGTACGCCTGCGTGCACGCCTATGGCGACAGCCGCGAAGACAGGCCGATGCTGGCGCTGGCGCAGCAGCGCTGGTATCGCGGCCATCTGGTGCATTGAGACCGCAATGCACGTGCCCACGCCCGATCTGGTCGAACGCCTCGATCGCCTGCTGCCGCAGACCCAGTGCGGCCAGTGCGGTTATGACGGCTGCCGCCCCTACGCACAGGCGATGGCGGACGGCTTGGCCGACGTCGACCACTGCCCGCCCGGCGGCGATGCCGGCGCCCGCGCACTGGCGCATGTGCTCGGCGTGCCCGCACGCCCCTACGACCGCAGTCGCGGCACGCATCTCCCACCGCAGGTGGCCTGGATCGTGGAGGCCGACTGCATCGGCTGCACCAAATGCATCCAAGCCTGTCCGGTGGATGCCATCGTCGGCGGCGCCAAGCACATGCACACGGTGATCGCGCCACTGTGTACCGGCTGCGAGCTGTGCCTGCCGGCCTGCCCGGTCGATTGCATCGAGCTGCATCGGCTCGGCTGACGTCGGCGCTGGGCCGGACGCATCGCCGATCATTCCAGCGACAGTGATCTCCGGCATCCGGTGACACCTCAGCGCCGTCGGGAACGTCCCGACGCCTGGTGGCGCATCCATGCGACGGTAGCGTCCGTATGCATAGGCACTCCCGTCGAGGACCCGCCGATGCGCCTGCTTGCCGCCGCCCTGAACGCGATTGCCGTCCGCTGCCGACCGATTCCGCCGTTGTTGCTGGTGGTGCTCGGCAGCCTGCCGTCAGGCGCGGCGGCGGTGACACGCATCGACGCCGATGCCTTCGACGCCGACAGCGGCGCCCTGCGCTATCGCGAATCGCACTGGCTGCTCGACGACGGTGGACGGCTGGTGCTATACCGCTGTCCCAACGGACAGGCATTCGCGCGCAAGCAGGTCGATGGTGGCGGCAGCGCGCCCGACTTCAGTTTAAGCGATGCACGCGACGGCTACCGCGAAGGCGTGCGGCGGCGCGGTGAGGTGCGCGAGATGTTCCAGCAACCGCCCGGCAAGCCCGAACGCCGCACCCCACTGCCGGCGGGCGAAGACGAACGTGTCATCGATGCCGGCTTCGATGCCTACCTGCGCGCGCACTGGGATGCCTTGGCCACCGCGCCACGACGGGTGGACTTCGTGCTGCCCAGCCTGCAGCGGCAACTGGCCTTTCGCGTGGAACGCATCGACGATGTTGCAGGCCAGCGGCGCTTCCGCATCGCGCTGGACACCTGGTATGGCGCAGCCGTGCCGTCGCTGGAAGTGCGTTACTCCATCGCCGGCAAGCGCCTGCTGGAATTCCGTGGCGTGGGCAATCTGCGCGATGCGCAGGGGCGCTACCCGCGCGTGCGCATCGTGTTTCCGGATACGGCGCCGCGTGCCGGCACCGACGCCGAGCTGCAGCAGGCGCGTGAGCAACCGTTGACCCGCAGTTGCGCTGCTGCGTGATGTCGGCATGCGCCATCTTCACGCCCGGCCACGCGCCGTTGCGTACAACGGCCCGGGCATCCATCCCGCGCACAGGACTACCCGCATGGCAAAGACCTACCTCTGGATCAACGCAGTGCTCTATCTCGCCCTGGCGGTATGGTGCACGCTCTCCCCGGTCAAGACCGCGAACGCGGTGGGCTATACACAGCTCTCGCCGGCCGGCCAATCCGAATACCTGGTCATCTATGGCGGCCTGCAGTTGGGCATGGCGTTCCTGTTCGGCTACTTCGCCTGGGTCGATCAACCGCGTACCGGCCTGCTGGTCGCACTGGCGTTCTATGTGCCCATCGTGCTGTTCCGCAGCGTGTCGCTGGCGAAGTTGTGGCCGGTTTCCACACCCACGGTGGCGCTGGCAGGGGTGGAGATCGTGTTGTTGCTCGCCGCCGCGCTGCTGTGGTGGCGCAAGTGAAGGACAGCGTCGGCCCAGTCCGGTAGCATCGCGCTCACCTCTCCCACCGCCCGACCGCATGAGTGCCATTCCCGGCCACGACGACGATGAAACCGGACGCCTGCTGACCGCAACTGCGGGCGGCGACCGGCATGCCTTCGAAGCGCTGTATCGGCAGACCTCGCCCAAGCTGTTCGGGGTGTGTCTGCGTCTGATTCCGCAGCGCGCCGAGGCCGAGGAAGTGCTGCAGGACGTGTTCACGCTGATCTGGCACAAGGCCGGCCAGTTCGACCCCAGCCGTGCGCGCGGACTGACCTGGCTGGCGATGATCGCGCGCAACAAGGCCATCGACCATCTGCGCGCCAACGCACCGCAGCGCCGCAACGTAGCGTTGGACGATGCTGGCGAGCTGCGCGATGGCGATGTCTCGCCGCTGGAGCGCACCGAGCGCGCCAGCACCCGCCGGCGCATCGACCACTGCCTGGCCGAACTGGAACCACCGCGTAGCGAGTTGATCCGCACTGCGTTCTTCGAAGGCATCACCTACGAAGAACTGGCCGCGCGCACCGACACACCCATCGGCACGGTCAAGAGCTGGATCCGCCGTGGCCTGGCCAAACTCAAGGCATGTCTGGAACGATGAGTACGCCCTTTCCCATCGACCAGGAACCACCGCGCGACGTGTTGGCGGGCGAGTACGTGCTGGGGCTGCTGAGCGCCGACGAGCGCCTGGCGATCGAGCAGCGGATCGCCACCGATGCCGCATTTGCACAGGCGGTATTGCAATGGCAGGAGCATCTGGCTCCGCTGCTGGAAGACATCGCCGCAGTGACACCACCGGATCAGATCTGGGTGCGCGTGCGCCAGACCTTGGGCTTCGATACGCCGCTGCGTGCAGTGCCGGTGGCAACGCCTGCGGTCACCGGCACGCCGGCCAGGCCGCTGTGGAACAACGTGCGCCTGTGGCGCTGGACCACCGCTGCGGGCCTGGCCACTGCGGCGGTCTGCGTGCTGGCGCTGCTGAATCTGCGCACCGCGCCCACTCCCGAGCAACCGCGCCAGACGCCGGTCGTGCAGACGCCGGCCACCCCGCCTGCGCCGACCACGCCACCGGCTACCGGCATTGCGATGACATCGACGCTGGCCACCGAAGACGGGCGTCCCGGCTACGTGGCGCTGATGGATGCCGACCAGCACACCATCACGGTGACGCCGCTGGACCGCACCGCCACCGCCGACAAGGTGCCCGAGCTGTGGCTGATCACGCCCGACGGCAAGGCGCATTCGATGGGCATCTTCGACGATCAACGTGCGCATCGTGCGCAGATCCCCGATCGGTTGATGCCGATGCTGAGCAACGAGGCGATCCTGGCGGTGACGCTGGAGCCACCCGGTGGTGCGCCAGGCGGCGTGGCCACCGGCACTGTGGTGGCCAAGGGCGGCATCAGCACACTGGCAATGGCGCCCTGATCCGGCGCGGCCCGCGCACTGGCGGCGGGCCGCGCGTCGGCGGCAGCGGGCGATGCTGGCTGCAACCGCAACTGCCACCGGCGCCACGTTGCCGACAGGCACCAACGCTGGCGGCACGGCCCGCCATTTCCAGGCAGGCCGCATTTTCACAAGCAACCTCATGCTTGCCAGCGATACTGCGCGCACATCCGTGTAGGCAGCTGCACGCGCGGTCCGCATAACGGGCGCGCTGTCTACACGCATGTGACGATCAAGCAGGCTGGTGCATCCATCGGCCGGCGGTTTCCGTAGACCGACATGATGCCCCCTGGAGATTGCTGCGTGCCGAGTACTGGACTCGACCCTCGCGTTGCCGCGCCACCGCCCCAGTCCTCACCAGCGGATCGCCGCAGCCGGATCCATTCGCGGATCGGCAGCCTGCGTCGCTGGGTGGATACGCAGGCCGACATTCCCTTGGACGAGGCAAGCGCCGACCGTATCGACTGGCTGCGCGCCCTGCCCTATGTCGCGCTGCACCTGGCCTGCCTGGCGGTGTTCTGGGTCGGCGCGTCGTGGTTTGCAGTGGGGATGGCGCTGGCACTGTACGCGCTACGCATGTTCGCACTCACCGGTTTCTACCACCGGTACTTCTCGCACCGTGCGTTCAAGACCTCGCGCGTGCTGCAGTTCGTGTTCGCCGCCATCGGCGCCACCTGCGTGCAGCGTGGGCCGCTGTGGTGGGCCGCGCACCATCGTAATCATCACCGGCACACCGATACCGGCCGCGATCCGCATTCGCCGGCCCGGCACGGCTTCTGGTGGAGCCATACCGGCTGGTTCCTCACCCCGCGCAACTTCCGCACCGACTGGGAGGTCATCCCCGATCTGCGCCGCTTCGCCGAACTGCGCTTCCTGGACCGGTTCGACATCGTGATGCCGATGCTGCTGGCCGTTGGCCTGTATCTGCTGGGCGACTGGCTGGCCGATGCGGCACCCGCCCTGAAGACCAGTGGCGCGCAATTGCTGGTGTGGGGATTTGCGATCTCCACCGTCGCGCTGTTCCATGCCACCTTCACCATCAATTCGCTGGCGCACCGTTTCGGCAGCCGGCGCTTCGATACCCGCGACGACAGCCGCAACAACTGGCTGCTGGCGCTGCTCACCTTTGGCGAAGGCTGGCACAACAATCACCACTTCTTTCCCGGCTCGGCGCGCCAGGGCCTGCGTTGGTGGGAGTACGACCTGACCTGGTACGGGCTTACCGCGATGTCGTGGGTGGGGCTGGTGTGGGACCTCAAGCCGATGCCGGCGTCGCTGATCAAACGTGGCCGGCGGGTGGCACGATGAGCAAACGCAGAATTGCAGTGGTCGGTGCCGGCATTGCCGGCCTCGGTGCCGCGTGGCTGCTATCGCGCCGCTACGAGGTCACCGTGTTCGAGGCCGCCGATTACCTCGGCGGCCACACGCACACGCACCAGATCCAGCTCGACGGCCAGCACTACGCAGTGGACAGCGGCTTCATCGTGTTCAATCCGCAGCACTATCCGCTGCTCACGCGCATGTTCGCCGAACTCGACGTGGCCGCGCAGCCGACCACGATGAGCTTTTCCGTGCACGACGCGCGCAGCGGGCTCGAATACAACGCAGGCAGCTTGAACGGGTTGTTCTGCCAACGCCGCAACCTGCTCAGTCCACGCTTCTGGGGCATGCTGGCCGATTTGCGCCGCTTCTATCGGCAGGCACCGGCGGTGCTGCACAGCGACGAGCGTTTCAGCACCCTGGGCGCGTACCTGCAGCGGCATGGCTATTCGGACGCATTCCGCGACCAGCATCTGGTGCCGATGGCCTCGGCACTGTGGTCCTCGCCCTCGCAGACCATTCTCCAGTTTCCGATGGGCCAGCTGATCGGCTTCATGGCCAACCATCACATGCTGCAACTCAGCGGACGGCCGCAGTGGCAGGTGGTACGCGGCGGCTCCAACAGCTACGTGCGTGCGCTGCAGCGGCGCTGGCAGGTGTTCGAGCGCCTGTCCACGCCGGTGCATGACATCCACCGAACCCCCGATGGCGTGGTGGTCAACTCGCTGTGCGGGCAGGAGCAGTTCGACGAGGTGGTGCTGGCCTGCCACGCCGACGATGCGCTGGCATTGCTCGGCGATGCGACCGAGGCCGAACGACAGATCCTGGGTGGCATCACCTACCAGGACAACGACACCGTATTGCATACCGACGCGCGCGTGCTGCCGCGCGATCGGCGCGCATGGGCAGCCTGGAATGCGCATGTGCCGGCCGACCCGCAGGCGCCGTGCACGGTGAGTTACTGGATGAACGCATTGCAGTCGATCGCTTCGCCGCAGCCGTTCATCGTCAGCCTCAATCGCGATCACGACATCGACCCGGCCAAGGTGCTGCGGCGCATGCGCTACCGGCACCCGGTGCAGAATGCCGCTGCGCTCAGTGCGCAGGGCCGCAAGGCCGAGATCCAGGGCAGGCAGCACACCTGGTTCGCCGGCGCGGCCTGGGGCTTTGGCTTCCACGAAGACGGGCTGCGCAGCGGCGTGGACGTGGCGCATGCATTGGGAGTGGACTGGTGATGCAGTTGCTGCGCGAAGCCAGCACCGATGCCGTGCCGCTGCCCCCCGGCGAGGACAGCGGCGCCGGCAGCGCGGCCTACGGATTGCGCAGTGCGCTCTACACCGGCTGGGTGCGGCACCGGCGATTCGCGCCCAAGCCGCTGCAGTTCCGTTACCGGCTGTTCCTGCTGTACCTGGACCTGTCCGAGCTGGATCGGGTGTTCGCAGGCCGCTGGCTGTGGTCGGTGGGGCGCGCCAACCTGGCGCAGTTCCGCCGCAGCGATTACCTGGGCGACCCGACCATTCCACTGGATCAGGCCGTGCGCGATTGCGTGCAGGCGCACACCGGCGAGCGCCCCGATGGCGCGATCCGCCTGTTGACGCATCTGCGCTACTTCGGCCATGTGTTCAACCCGGTGAGCTTCTATTACTGCTTCGACCGCCATGACGGATTGCGCTGGATCGTGGCGGAAATCACCAACACGCCGTGGCAGCAACGCCATGCCTACGTGCTGCCGGTGGCGCAGGCGCGCAGCCACCGCGACGTGCATGCATGGCGCTTCGACAAGCGCTTCCACGTGTCGCCGTTCATGGGCATGCAGCAGCAGTACGATTGGCGCTTCAGCGTGCCGGCCGCGCAACTGCGCGTACATATGGACGTGCTGGATGCGCCGCACGATGCCGCTGTCGAGACCGGCGGCGCACGCCGCTTCGATGCCACCCTGGTGCTGCAACGCCAGCCGCTGTGCGCACGCACGCTGGCGCGGACCTTGCTCGCCTACCCCCTGATGACCGTGCAGGTCGTGATCGCCATCCACTGGCAGGCGTTGCGCCTGTGGCTGCGCGGCAACCCGGTCCACGACCATCCCCACCCGCCTGTGCGAGATCGCCGATGAATGCCACGTCCCTGCCCGACACCGCTCCCTCACGCACGGCGTCCTGGATGGATCGACTGTTGCGCAAACGCCTGCTGGCCACGCTCGGCGAGCTGCGCGATGGGCAACTGCTGCTGCACGACGCCGACGGCATCACCACGCTGGGCACGGCCGCCGGCGCGCAGGCGCTGCAGGTGCAGCTGCGCGTGACCGACCCGGGCTTCTATCGCCAGGCCGCGCTCAACGGCAGCGTGGGGGCCGGCGAGTCGTACATGGACGGGCAATGGCAGTGCGACGATCTGGTCGGGCTGATGCGCGTGCTGCTGCGCAACCGCGACCGCCTGGACGCGATGGAAACCGGCACCGCGCGCCTCGGCGGCTGGGCCATGCGCGGCCTGCATGCGCTGGCCCGCAACACCCGCAGCGGCAGCCGGCGCAACATCGCCGCGCATTACGATCTGGGCAACCCGCTGTTCGAACTGTTCCTGGACGAGAACCTGATGTATTCCTCGGCGATCTTCGTCGATGGCGAAGAAGCGCAGGGCGAAGCGGCGCTGGAGCGCGCGGCCACGCGCAAGCTCGAACGCATCTGCCAGAAACTGCGCCTGGGCCCGCAGCACCACGTGCTGGAGATCGGCACCGGCTGGGGTGGCTTCGCCCTGCATGCCGCCCGCGAACACGGCTGCCGCGTCACCACCACCACCATCTCGCGCGAGCAGTTCGAGCTGGCCTCGCAGCGCATCGCCGCTGCCGGGCTGAGCGATCGGGTCACATTGTTGCTGTGCGACTACCGCGATCTGCAGGGTCGCTTCGACCGCGTGGTGTCGATCGAGATGATCGAAGCGATCGGCCACCAGTATCTGGATACCTACTTCGCCAAGGTCGGCAGCCTGCTCACCGACGATGGCGAAGCGCTGATCCAGGCCATCACCATCGAAGACCA
Source organism: Xanthomonas sp. NCPPB 1067 (assembly GCF_020783795.1). Lineage (NCBI taxonomy): Bacteria > Pseudomonadati > Pseudomonadota > Gammaproteobacteria > Lysobacterales > Lysobacteraceae > Xanthomonas > Xanthomonas sp. NCPPB 1067. Next base: position 73,175 of record NZ_JAJGQG010000006.1, on the reverse strand, counting down.
CCGCTATACGCAGGCGCTGCACTCGGTGGACTTCATCAAGCGGCATATCTTTCCCGGCAGCTTCATCCCCTCGGTGGCCGCGATGACCGGCGCGATCGCCAATGCCAGCGATCTGCGCCTGTTCCACCTGGAAGACATCGGCCCGAGCTATGCCTTGACCCTGCGCGCATGGCGGCAGCGCTTCATGGCGCAGCTGCCGCAGGTACGCGCACTGGGCTACGACGAGCGCTTCATCCGCATGTGGGAGTTCTACCTGGCCTATTGCGAGGCGGGCTTTCTGGAGCGCTCGATCGGCGACGTGCATCTGTGGCTGAGCAAGCCGGGCGCACGCCCGCCGCAGTTCGTGCCCGGCCTTGCCAACGCATGAAGCAGCTGGGCAACTATCTCGGCCTGCAGGTGCTGTGGCTGGTCGCCGTCAGCAGCGCTGTGCATGCACGCATCTGGCCCACGCTGTCGGTGCTGGCGGCGTTCGCGCTGTACCAGCTCTGGCCGTCGCGGCGCGCGCCGGGCGATGTGCAGCTGATGGTCGCGGGTTTGTCGCTGGGATTGCTGCTGGACACCACGCTCGCCGCAGGCAACTGGGTGCGTTATGCAGCGCCGTGGCCGGGCAGCCTGCTGGCGCCGCCCTGGATCCTCGCGTTGTGGCTGGGCTTTGCGCTCACCCTCAATCATTCGCTGGCCGCGGTGATGCAGCGGCCATGGCTGGCGGTGCTGCTCGGCGCCATCTTCGGGCCGCTTTCCTACTGGCTGGCGCAACGCGGTTGGCGCGCAGTGGAATTTCAATCGCCCTCTCTGCACGCCGTGCTCGCTGTGGGCATCGGCTGGGGAGCGGCCTGCGGCGTGTTGTCGCTGTATGCACGCCGTCTGGGACCACCATTGCCCGAACACATCACCGGAGAACTGCAATGACTGCCTGGCCGCTGCTGCATGTGGGCGTGTTCGCAAGCGTGGTGATGGTGATCGGCTGGCTGTGGCAACGCCGTAGCGGCAACGCCGGCCCGGTCGATGTGCTGTGGGCGGCTTGCCTGGCAGTGGCTGCGCCGTATTGCGCGTGGGTGTCCGATGGCGCGGTGTTGCCGCGGGTGCTGGTCGCGGTGCTGGGCGGCGTGTGGGGTGCGCGCCTGGCCTGGCATCTGGGCGTGCGCGTGTTCGGCGACCCGCACGAGGACGGCCGCTATCGCGCACTGCGCGAGCATTGGAATGGTAGCCAGAGCAAGTTTCTCGGCTTTTTCCTGGCCCAGGCGGTGGTGGTGGTGCTGTTCGCGGTGCCGTTCCTGGCAGCTGCCAGCAATCCCAATCCGGAATGGAGCCCGTGGACCAGCCTGGCGATCGTGGTGTGGCTGGTCGCCGTCGGTGGCGAGGCGCTGGCAGACCGGCAACTGTCTGCGCACAAGGCCGACCCGGCCAATCGCGGCAAGACCTGTCGCAAGGGTCTGTGGCGATATTCGCGTCATCCCAATTATTTCTTCGAGTTCGTGCACTGGTTCGCCTATCTGGCGTTGGCCGTCGGCGCCGGGCCGTGGCCGGTGGCGCTGTGCGCGCTCGGGCCGGTCGTGATGTTCGTGTTCCTGTATCGCTTCACCGGCATTCCCTATACCGAGCAGCAGGCCCTGCGCTCGCGCGGGGAGGACTACGCGCAGTACCAACGCACCACCAGCGCGTTCTTCCCGCTTCCCCCTTCGTCCTGAGCTGCCTGGAGAGTCGCATGTCCACCGTCACCGCCCCGCCCTCCTCGCTGCCCGAAGAAGCCTTCGCCACCCGCCTGGCCGAATCCGGCGCGCTGCCCGATGCCGTGCTTCGTTACGGCATCCGCCGCCTGTGCGTCCAGCGCCTGCGCGATGAGCGTGGTCACGACGCCGATGCCAACGGCGCGCGACAGCGCGCCTTCATCGACAGCCTGCGTGCCAGCGCGATCGCGATCGAAACCGATGCCGCCAACCGCCAGCACTACGAATTGCCGCCGCAGTTCTTCACCCTCTGCCTGGGCAAGCGGTTGAAGTACAGCAGCTGCTACTGGGACGCGGGCACGCCGGACCTGGACGCCGCCGAAGAACGCATGCTGGCGCTGTACGGGCAGCGCGCCGAGCTTGCCGATGGCCAGCGCATCCTGGAGCTGGGCTGCGGCTGGGGTTCGCTGACCTTGTGGATGGCCGAGCGCTACCCCACTGCCAGCATCACCGCGGTGTCCAACTCACGCCCACAGCGGGCGCACATCCTGGAGCAATGCCGTTTGCGTGGGCTGACCAACGTGCAGGTGATCACCGCCGACGTCAACGCGCTGACGCTGCCGGCGGCCAGCTTCGACCGCGTGGTCTCGGTGGAGATGTTCGAGCACATGCGCAACTACCGCGAGCTGCTCGCGCGGGTGGGCAACTGGCTGGCGCCGGGCGGCAAGGTGTTCGTGCACATCTTCTGCCATCGCGATCTGGCCTACCCCTTCGAAGTGGCCGGCGAAGACAACTGGATGGGTCGGCACTTCTTTACCGGTGGGCTGATGCCGGCCGCCGACACCTTGCTGCACTTCCAGCAGGACGTGGTCATCGAGCAGCGCTGGCTGCTGTCGGGCCAGCACTACGAAAAGACCGCCAATGCCTGGCTGGACAACCAGGACCGCCACCGCGCCCAGATCATGCCGCTGTTGCAGCAGACCTATGGCGACGATGCGCAGCGCTGGTGGCAGCGCTGGCGCATGTTCTGGCTGGCCTGCGCAGAGCTGTTCGGCTACGACCAGGGCCGCGAATGGGGGGTAGCGCACTACCGCTTCGTCAAGCGCTGATCGCGCGATGCGGGCGCGGGCACCTGGGCCCGTGACGCAACGACCCGCAGCAGGAATGCGGCAGATTCGCCACCGCCTGCCGGCCGATCCTCTGCCACCGGCCGGCACGGACGAAGGACATCGCAGCGTTGCGGATTGCTCCGCTGCAGACGATCAGCCTGCGGCTGCGGTGATCACGATCTCCACCTTCCATTCCGGCCGCGCCAGCTTGGCTTCGACCGTGGCGCGCGCCGGGGTGAAACCATGCGGCACCCATTCGTCCCAGGCGGCATTCATGCCGTCGAAATCGGCGATGTCGGCCAGGTAGATCTCCGCGCGCAGGATCTTGGTCTTGTCGCTGGCTGCCAGGGCCAGGAGCTTGTCGATCTCGCCCAGGACCTGCCGGGTCTGGCCGGTGATGTCCTGGCTGGTGTCTTCGGCAATCTGCCCGGCCAGGTAGCACACACCGCCATGGACGGTCATTTCCGACATACGCGGGCCGGCATCGAATCGCTGCAGCATTTCGGCATTTCCTACGGTTGATTGACCGGACCATTGTTGCGCGAATGCGTCGGGCCTGCAGCCTCCAGGCGCGCCAGGCGCATCCCTACCCGCACCATCCAGATCACGATCAGCACGATGGCCGTCTTCTGGCTGATGCCCGGCGGTGCCGCCGGCACGCTGACATGGAACAGCAGCGCTGCGAACGCCGCCCACCCCAAGCCGAACGTTGCTGCGAAGTGTTGTCGCCATGCGCGATCGGATCGGAAGTACCACGACTGCAGCAAGATCGCCGCGATCACGCACAGGAAGGTGGCATCGGCCGCCAGCACATGCACCATGGCCGCGGCGTTCGGCGCCAGCTCCGGCATCCAGCTGTCGCCGATCGCCACTGCGCACAGGCCCAGCGCCGAGCTCCAGAACAGGCCGAGCACGGCACGGCTGCGGGCCGCCGGCACCAGCGCCGCGTACAGGCCCAGCGCCAGCCACGCCATGGCCACCGCGAGCAGGCAGTAGGCGGTGCGCAGCAGCAGGCCATAAGGGCCGTGCAGATACGCGCTCAGTTGCGCGTGGATCCAGCCCAGATCGCTGCGGTACCACTGCAGCATCAACACCAACCCGACGAAGACCATGCCGGCAGCGGCGGCGATCGCACCGGCCCGCCGGCTCCAGCGTGGCGTAGCGACCTGGATGCACGGTACGACCGGCACCTGCGAATGGGGATTGCGTGTCATCGACCTGTCTGCCTTCCAACGGTGAGTGCCGCACGCGTCAACGATGCGGCACCTGTACACGCCTTTGCCCTATGATGCGCGCGGCCGTGATGTGCCGACGGGGTGTCGGCACAACCGATGCATGCGTTCACCTGGTTTCCGCACTCACCCAATCACCCTGCATGCATCGTCCATCCGCTCGCCCTCGCTGATCCCGGGCCGGCGCGGCACGTATCGTGCATCGGCCCCTCTTCCCTTTCAACAGCACCCGTTACCCTCATGACGGATACCTCGATGCCTTCCGAAGCGCCCGCCAGTGGCTGGCGACGCGCGCTACCCGTGCTGATCAGCTTGGCGATCCTGGCAATGGCGCTGCACGCGCTGTCCGGACAGTTCACCGACCATGGATATCGGCAGATCCGCCAGGCGTTCCGGGCCCTGGGCGCGGGGCAGATCGCGCTCACGCTGCTGCTGGGACTGAGCAGCTACGTGTGCCTGGTGGGCTTCGACTGGGTGGGACTCAAGCGCACCGGCAAGCGGCTGCATCCGGCGCGCGTGGGCATCACCGCCTTCATGGCGCATGCGGTCGGCCAGACCCTGGGCTTTGCCGCGCTCACCGGCGGCGCAGTCCGCCTGCGTGGCTACGGCAGCGTCGGGCTCACCCTGGCCGAGATCGGCCAGGTGGTGCTGATGAGCACGCTGGGCTTCGTCTTCGGCGCCTGGGTCCTGCTCGGCCTGGCATTGCTGCTGGAACCGGAAGCGGCCGCGCGCGCATTGCCGATCGCCGCCGGGGGCATTCGTGTGGCCGGCATCGCGCTGCTGGCCGGTTACCTGGCCATGCTGGCGTTGGTGGGCGGACAGGGCCGCGAATTCGGCATCGGCCGCCACCGCTTCTGGCTGCCCGACCGCCGCACCGTCTTGGGCGTGAGCGCACTCAGCGTGGTGGAGCTGGGCCTGGCCGCGGCGGCGTTCTACGTCCTGCTGCCGCCGGATCCGGGTACCGGCTACTTCGGCTTCATCGGCATCTGGCTGGTGGCGGTGGTCGCCGGGCTGGTCTCCACCGTGCCTGCGGGCCTGGGCGTGTTCGAATGGAGCCTGCTCAAACTGTTGCCGCATGTCACGCCCGCGGCGGTGCTGGCGGCGGCGCTGGCCTACCGGGTCACCTATTACATCGTGCCGCTGCTGATCTCCGTGGCCATGGCCGCGGCCTCCGGGCTCGGCGCGCCGGTGCGTGCCAGCGCCAGCACTGCGCTCACGGTGTGGAAGGCGCTGCGCCCTTGGCTGCCGCAGATCCTGGCGTTGGCGGTGTTCGCGGTCGGCGCGGCGCTGGTGATCGATGGCACCCTGCCCACGCCACGCGCACGTCAGGACGTGGCACCGCTGCCGCTGATCGAGACCTCCCACCTGCTGGTCAGCCTGGGCGGCATGATGCTGCTGCTGATCGGTCAGGGGCTGCAGCGTCGCAGCCATGCGGCCTGGGTACTGGCGCTGGGCGTGTGCGTGCTGCTGCCGCCGCTGTCGTTGCTGCGCGGCAGCCATATCTCGGTGTCGCTGTCGGCGGCGCTGGCGGCGGTGGCGCTGTGGGCCGCGCGCCGCGAGTTCTACCGCCAGGGTGCACTGCTGGACGAAGCCTGGTCGTGGCGCTGGCTGAGCAATCTCGGCCTGGTGCTGGTGGCCACGTTCTGGCTGCTGTTCTTCGTCTACAGCCACGTCGAATACAGCAACGACCTGTGGTGGGAATTCGCCACCTCCGCCAACGCGCCGCGGGCGCTGCGCGCGGCGTTGATCCTGTGCGTGGGCGTGATCATCTTCGGCATGGCGCGCTTGCTGCGCGGCGGGCGGCGTCCGATGCCGGCCGCCGATGCGCAATTCCTGCAGACGCTGGCACCGATCCTGGAAACCAGCACCGACACCCAGGCCTGCCTGGCGCTGACCGGCGACAAGGCCTTCCTGCTCGACGCGCAGGGCAGCGGTTTCGTGATGATGCAACGCTATGGCGGCTCGCTGATCTCGATGGGCGACCCGGTCGGCCCGCCCGAGGTGGCGCGCGCGCTGATCTGGCGGTTCCGCGAAGAGGCCGATCACATGGGCCTGCGTCCGGTCTTCTATCAGGTTGGCGAGAAATACTGGCAGACCTACCTCGACATGGGCCTGACCCTGGTCAAGCTCGGCGAAGAGGCGATCGTGCCGCTGGAAGGATTCACCTTGGAGGGCCGCGACCGCGCCGACCTGCGCCAGGCCTGGAACCGCGGCAAGCGCAGCGGGCTGAGCTTCCGCATGCTGCAGCCGGATCAGGTGGACGCGGTGCTGCCGCATCTGGCCGAGGTATCGGAGCAATGGCTGGAGGAAAAGTCCGGCGAGGAGAAAGGCTTCTCGCTCGGCAGCTTCGATGCGGACTATCTGCGCCGCTTCCCGGTGGCGGTCGCCGAGGCCGAAGGGCGGATCGTGGCGTTCGCCAACGTGTGGTGGGCGCCGGCCGGCGGCGAGCTGTCGGTGGACCTGATGCGGCATAGCGCACAGGCGCCCAAGGGCACCATGGACTTCCTGTTCATCGAGCTGTTCCTGTGGGGACAGGCCAATGGCTACAAGCGCTTTTCGCTCGGCATGGCGCCGCTGTCGGGGCTGGCCGAGCATCGCCTCGCCGGCCGCTGGAACCGCTTCGCCAGTCTGGTGGCGCGGCATGGCGAGCGCTTTTATGGCTTCAGCGGGCTGCGCCGCTTCAAGTCGAAATTCGCCCCGATCTGGCGCCCGCGTTATCTGGTTGCGCCCGGCGGCATGCACCTGCCGGCTGCGCTGCTGGACGTGACCCGCCTGATCTCGGTGGATCCCGGGCGCCAGGACTAAGAGCGGCGGGCGCGGCGCGTTTGCGCGCCGCGTACCGGACGTGGTGCCGCCCTCAGGGCGGCGAGACCGCGTGCAACTGCTGCATGATCACCCGGGCCAGCGTGGCGTAGTCGCCCTTGAAGTGGTGATCGCCCGGCAGCGCCACGCGCTTGGCGGCCTGCGCCGGCAGGCTCGGGCACAGTGCGTCGTCGTCGTCCTGGCCGTAGATGCAGACCGTGGTGCCAGCCGGCAGACGCTGCACTTCCGGCGCGATCGGCAAGCCTTCGTCATCCGAACCCAGCCAGTTGCTGACGTGGAACTCGTAGTCCGCCAGCTTGCCGACCGACAACAGCGCGGTCATGCGGATGTTCTGCTTGGTGGATGCGGGCAGCTGGTTGATCGCCGCCGGCAACACATCGGCGCCCTGCGAAAAGCCGATCAGCACCACGCGCCTGCGTTGCCAGCGTTGCGCGTAGACGCGCGCGATGCGGTCCAGGTCGTTGGCAAAGCCTTGCGGGGTGCGCTCGGTCCAGAAGTAACGCAGCGAGTCCAGGCCAACGACCGGAATGCCTTGCGCGGCCAGCGCGTCAGCCACTTCCTCGTCCAGACCGGCCCACCCGCCGTCGCCGGAGACGAAGATCACGAACGTGTCGTCGTCGGCGTCGCCATCGGGCTTGGCCGGCGCTTCGACCACCGGCAGGTCGGCCAGGCCACCGGGCGGCGGCGGCAAGACCACGCCCTTCTGCTCGCCCAGCGAGCGGGCCGCGGCGCGCAAGCCCGGCAGCAGGTCGCCACCGGCGGTGCGCCTGAAGGTGCGCGCCTGCGGTACCTGCGCGAGAAACGCGGCCTCTGCAGCTGCCGGGCAGCGCTTGTCCTGGCTGCCGGCCAGCACCCAGGGAATCTGCAGCGGCGCCGGCACCAGCGCGTTGCTGCCTTGCCGCACACCGGGCTGACAGATCGCCTGATCGTTCACCGCTGCCGGGCACAAGCCATCGGTGAGCACGCCTGCCAACACATGCGGCTTGGCCTGGGCACCGATGGCGTACGCCAGCGCGGCACCCTCCCCGTCGCCCACCAGCAACGGCAGGCGGTAGGTGGGAATGTGGTAGAAGGCCTGCACGTAGCGCGAGAAGTTCTCCACGTCGCCGACGGAGAACGTGCAGGTGCCGCCGGCCTTGCGCAGGACCGCATACAGGTGCGCGGTATCCACCATCGCCACCATCGCGCCATCGGCGCGCAAGGCCTCGGCCTGCGCTTGCCGCTTGCCTGCGTTGCCGGTGCCGGCCAGCCAGATCACCACGCGCTGCGGTTCGCCCTTGGGCATCAGCACCGGCACCTGTTCGAAACGGCCGTGCGTCACCGGCTCGGAGGACTGGGCCGCCGCCGCTCCCGCCAACGCCAACATCGCCGCTCCGCAGAGCGCGCTCCACATTTCAGATCGTCGCATGTCGCATCATCGGGAAAGGTGGTCCAAAGATAATCGTTCTGCCGGTCGCCGCGAAGCGCCGCGCCCGGCTCATTCCGCCCGCGTCTGCCGACGCGCTTCCCAGACCGCCAACGCCTGCCGGTAGCGCAGCAGTTCTTCGGCGTACAGGTCGTGCACGCACAGCGGGCAGCCGCTGTCACAACATTCGTTGGGCGCGGGTGCCTGCGGTGGTTGCGGGCGCGGATCGGCGGCGGAAGCGGCGTTGTCGGGCATGTCGACAGTGTAGCGTGCGGGCCCACCAGGCCTGAGCGCATCTGCGGCCGACGGCCAGCGCTGCCCCCGACTGCCGTCAGCGACCGAGCCGCCGACGCAGGTTGGCGCGTGCCGCAGCGTCGCAGCGCGCATGAAAGTAGCTGCTCAGGAAGATCCGCGGACGCTCCAGCAGCCCGGCCAGGAACCGCCGTCGGTGATGCCGGAACAGCACGCCCGGCACATGCCCGCGATACTCCTCGGCAATGGCGCCATCGTAGGCGTCGAAGACATCCGCCGGCGCCGCCAGGATCGCCATGTCGCAGTCCAGGAACAGCGCTGCATCCTCGTCCACCTCCTGCGGCTGCAGTTGCCCGTGACGCGCGGTGAGCAGGATCAATGCCTGCACGCGTTGCAGATCGACGCCGGCCTGCGGCCACCAGCGCGGAATGCACTCCAGTGCCCACAGCGCCGATTGCGCTTCGTTGTCGCTACGCCCGGCCCGGTAGATGGCGTCGTGGAACAGCACCGCCAGCCAGATTTCGACCGGTTGACGCCAGCCCGGTCCTGCAGCGACCTCGGCGTAATGCTGCAGCACCGCCCGCACATGGCCGAAGTGATGGTAGGCACGCGCGGGCGTCGCGTAGGCCTGCTCCAGCGCGGCCAGCGCGTCGACATGCAGTGGCAGGGGCGTGCTCGCATCCATGCGCACAGGCTAGCGCGTCCCCGCGCCGCTGCACATGGCCTCGGCCAATCACCGCAGCTGCCAGCGCCCTTCGATCTGGTAACGCGACTGCCCCAGGAAGCTGCGCACCAGCGCAAACTCGCGCACGGTCCAGGCGAGGGCATCGCAGCGCCGCTGTGGCAGCGCCTGGCTGCAGTAGAGCAACGTCATGTGCGGCGTGTATTGGCCATCGCCGGCGATGCCGGCGTGTGCGAGCTGCCGCCCCAGCGCGCCCTGCAGCTCGTAGAGCCCGCGCACCCGTTCTTCGCCGCGCAGCACGCAGGGCAACTGCGAACGCCGCCCACCGAACGTACCGACACGATCGAACTCCACGGCGAACGCCTCCATCGCCACGCGCCCGGCCGCCTGGCTGGCACGGCTCACCAGCGATGGCGGCAATCCGCCAGCGTAGTCGCCCAGATGATGCAAGGTCACATGCAAGCGCTCGCGGTTCAACGGCTTGCCATCGACCTGACCTGCCTGCAGTAGGCCCTGCGCGATGGACGTTGCCCGCTCGGCGGTCTCCACGTCTGCCATCACCGCGAAAAACAGGCGCTCGGTGGGTTTCTCCTCGCCCAGGCCCAGCGACAGCTGCGCATCGGCCGACGACAGGTACAGGAATGGCTGCTTCATGAGGGCATTCCACAGCCGCCGACACGGACGGGGGAGAACAGGGGCGGCGGATACTAGCAGACGCGCTGCGCGACGAACATGTCGACCGGCACCACGTGACGTGGATAGACATCGCGCTGCGACGAGGTTGCGCACAGGCGTCGTTTCCGATGCAGCCGGTTCGATGCCGGCAACGGCGCTTGTTCTTGCAAAAAATTCGCTCGTACAAAAAGAAACGGGCGACTGCCGCCGCCCGTTTCCCGCCTGTATCGATTTATCCTGGAGCTGCACCGCGACCGATGCGCTTCAGTGTTGCGGCAACATCAGGCCGCATTCTTCATCGCATGCTTGCGGTTGCGCATGACGTCGTGGCATGCGCGCACTTCGGGCAACAAGCGCAGCGCGGCGTCGCGCGCGGCGGCTGGCGTGTCCTTGTCCGCAATGGTTTCGTCGAACGCCTTCAGCAGGCGATCCTCCGACTCTTCGAGCTCGGCCACATAACCGTATTTGGTGTCGCCCAGCGTCGCACGGACCTTGCCGTAGAACTGCTGCATGCTCCCGACCATGGTGCCGTGCTTCTCCGGGGTTCCGCCCACCGAGGCGACCACGCTGCTGAGATTGCTCACGATGTCGCTTTTGACGCCGGCGATGCGGCGAAACAGCGTTGCCAGCTCCGCATCGCCCACCTTGGATGCTGCTTCCTCGTAGAAATCCTTGCCATCGCGGGAGATGGCGATCAAGTCGTTGAGGCTGTGCTCGGTCTTGCTCTGGATGCTCATGTGTTGCTCCTTGTTGAGGGCCTGCGCTGTCGCAGCGCAGACGTTCTGGGAGAAAGACAACCGCCGGTGCGGCTGCAGTAGCTTGGCGTCGTGTACGGGCTCATGCTGGCGCTGCGCTCATAATCGGCATGTGAGCATCGGGCGCGTTGCCCTCACGCGGCCATGCAGCCGATGAATCGGGATTCATCGATGCCAAGCGCCGATCAAGAGCCTTTTGGCTGCCGGCTGGCCCACATGTTGTCGATCAGGTTCGGATAGGGACGGCCCGCCGCTTCGGCGCGCTGTCGCGCGGCGGCCTTTTGCGCCTCACTCAGCGGCGAGCTTTTGCGCTTGGGAGCCGGGCGTTTCCAGGGGGGTGGCGTGAAGTCGCTCATTGCGCTGTTCGGCCCGCTTGCGAAGAGGCCAGCAGTGTCCACGTCGAGGGGTGAGCCTGTCGTGGACGCAGCGCCTGGAGGAGACAATCCACTGCCCCGACTCCGGGCAGTGATCGGCCCGGGGCGCATCGCTTGCAGCAGAACAGACACCGCATCGGGTTCGGTGCAGCGTACGAATGCGCCGCCCATCGATCATCGTCCCACTAGCCGTGCTCACCGGATCATTGCGACGATCGCACCGCAATCGCCACATCGGCAAGATTGCGCTCAGCGCGTCGCCTGCGCATTGGCAGCGCTATCGCGCAGGGTCACTCAACGCGTGATCGGCGCCGGACCCTGGCGATGCTGCTGCCATAGCGCCAGCGCGTAGACCAGCAGGCCACCGAGCGCGGTGGCCGCGCCGACATAGCCGGTGGACGTCCAGCCCCACCCGGCAGTGATCGCCATGCCGCCCAGCCACGGGCCCAGCGCATTGGCGGTATTGAACGCCGCGTGGTTGGATGCGGCGGCCAAGGTCTGCGCATCGGCGGCCACATCCATCAGCCGCGTCTGCAAGGCCGGCGCAAGCGCGCCCATCGTGCCCACCGCCACGATCGACAGGAACACCCACCCACCCGACCGCGCCGCCAGCGGAAAGCTCAGCATCACCAGTATCGACCACACCAACAACACCGGCACGGCACGAAACTGCAGGCGATCGAATAGCCAACCGCCCAGGATGCTGCCGAGCACACCACCGACGCCGAACGCGGCCATCGCCAGCGGGATATGTGCCGACGCCAGACCGGTCACCGAGGTGAGCGTCGGCGCGAGATAGCTGAAAACGCAGAACATGCCGGAGAAACCCACCGCACCGATCGCCAGCGCCAGCCATACCTGCGGGCGGTTGAACGCGCGCAGCTCGCGTAACGGCTGTTGACGCGGCTCGTCCGGCGCGGGCGGCAACAACACCGCCACCGCTGCCACCGTCCCCAGCGCGATGACACAGACCGACGCAAACGCCCAGCGCCAGCTGACGATCTGCCCCAACCAGGTCGCCAGCGGGTTGCCCACCAGCAGCGCCACGCTCAAGCCCAGCAGCACCCGTCCCACCGCAGTGGCTCGCCGATCGGGCGGGCTGATCGAGGCAGCCACCAGGGAAGCCACGCCGAAATACGCGCCATGCGGCAGGCCGGCGATGAAACGGCACACCAGCATCGCGTGGTAACTCGGCGCCAGCGCACTGGCGAGGTTTCCCAGTGCGTAGAACACCATCAGCAACAACAGCAAGGTGCGCCGCGGCCAGCGCGCGCCCAGGATCGCCAGCAACGGCGCGCCCACCACCACGCCCAGCGCATAGGCGCTGATGACATGGCCCACCTGCGGTTCGCTGATCTGCAGGCCCTGCGCGATCTGGCCCATCAGGCCCATGGTGGAAAACTCGCTAATGCCGATCGCAAAGCCGCCCATCGCCAGCGCGAGCAGGATCAGCGTGTAATCGCGCCGCGAAACGCGCGGCGTGGAACGGTCGGTATCGGACATGGCCGACTCCAGAATGACAGCCGGACATTATTGTGCAATGCAACAACGCATGAAAGACCGCTGCCGCCGGCAGCTCCCGCGTGATCGCCGATCCAGTCACGCTTTCTGCGCCGATCGCCCACCTGGCGACGCAGTGTCCTATCCGTAGACCGCCGTCACCGCTCCAGTCCGCCAGCAGTCCTCCGATGTGGCGTCGCCCTCGCCCGCCCATGCCCACCCACAGGGGCTACTCCATGCCGATTCGGAGCTGGCGCCGCCTGCGCGGGAAACGCGCCACTGGGCAAGGTGGACCAGACCCTGCTGTATGACGGTGGCGCCAAGGGTTTATCCCGCGCTAACGGCGCATTCCCGGTCAGCGTATGCAGGCGGTCACCAGACAGCGCCAGCCGCACCGCCACCCTGCATTGGCATCTGCCTGCCGCCTGGCGCACGCCAGGCAGATCGGGCGGCGTGGCCGGCGATTGCCAGCGCAGCGAGGTCGGCACATGATGGTTTCCAACCCATCGCCATGGATGTGCCCGATGCGTCTGTTTCCTGCGGTTCTGTTCGGCGCGGCATGGCTCGCGTGCACGGGGGTCCACGCGGCGCCGGACACTTCCCGTCCTGCCGCTCCGGACGCGCACTGCCTGGACGCGCGCCAGGTGGCTGAATTGCACCAGGCCGACCCGCGCACGCTGGCCGTCGCCGAACACGCAGGCCGCCGGTTTCGCTTGCAGCTGGCGCAGGAGTGTCTGCTGCATGCAACAACTGACAGGGCCCAGCTGTTGGCACCGCACGGCTGGGTCTGCGACGCAGCGCAAGCGTATGTGCGCGTGGGGCAGCAACATTGCGCGATCGCCCGGGTCACCCCGCTCGACGCGCGCAGCTATGCCGAGCTCGCCCGTCGGCACAGCCACGACGCCATACCGACGCTGCAAGGCGTCAACGTGCGCGAGGCGCGACGGCGCAGCTTCACCGGCTCGGCGAACTACTGCTTCCATCCCGGCATGCTGCGCGCCTGGTCGGAAGACGCCCAGGGCCTGGTGGTGGAGGTCTCGCCGCGCCATCCCGGTTCGCACCGGCACTATCGCGTCGAGTTGCTGGACAGCTGCAGGGAACTCAGTGGCGCACCGCCGATCCGCTTCGTTTCCGGCATGGGCTTGAATGCCATCTGCGGCAATCCTGGCGACAAGCTCGACATCCTCGACGAAATCGGCATTGCCGGCGCGAGCGCTGGCGCAGGACAAGACGGCGACCTGACGACCACACGCGGCGGCAGGCTCTCGCGCATGCGCCAGAGCTGCGTGGTGGCGGCGGTCTATCCACGCGACTGACTCCGGCGCCGCACAGGGTTGCCGTGACCCTCACCGCCGAAGGGGCATCTTCACGCATCTGGCCAAATTCCCCCGCAACGACGCCGCCGCCGACCATGCTCGATCCGCGCTCGGCGGATGCAGACGGATAACGCGGGCACGCCGCTCCAAACGCAGGCGCCCCCGGGGAGCGACGCACGCCTCCCAGGCCTGCTGCAGCCGTCAGGCCTTGCGCAGGAAGCAGGTCTTGAGTACCAAACCCTTGATCTTTTCCGAATTGCCTTCGATATGCTCGGCGTCGTCTTCGACCAGGCGGATATTGCGGATCAGCGTGCCTTGCTTGAGCGGAATCGATGATCCCTTGACCTTGAGGTCCTTGATCACCGTGACCGTGTCGCCGGCCTGCAGCGCGTTGCCGTTGCTGTCGCGCACCACCACCGCAAGCGCGGCGGCGGCGTCCGCGCTCCATTCGAAACCGCACAGCGCACAGATCGACAACGCGCCGTCGGCATAGGTGTTGTCCTGTCCGCATTGCGGGCAGGCGGGGACGCTGGACATGCGATCACGCATGCGGCGCAACGCCGGGGCGAAAGCGCGGCGCCGACCGATCACCTGCAGGCCGTGTACGCGGCCCTGCACCACCAAGCTGATCCCACGCCCAACTGCCGGTGCGGCTGCGGTTGCATGATCCCGCGCGATTGCCTACGGTGCGTGTGCGGCATCTCTTCGCATCGTGAATCAGCCGATGCACTCCCTCGATCACCCGTCATGGAGGTTTCCAATGGAAATCAGCCAGGGTCGCGTTGCGACCATTCACTACACCTTGTCCGACGATAGCGGCCAGGTTCTCGACCGTTCCACGCCGGACACGCCGCTGAGCTATCTGCATGGTGCCGGCAATATCGTGCCTGGCCTGGAACACGCGCTGGACGGCAAACAGGCAGGCGATACCCTCACCGCCGACATCGCGCCCGAACACGGCTATGGCCCGCGGCACGAGCACCTGATCCAGCAGGTGCCGCGCGAAGCGTTTCCGACCGATGTCGAGGTCGTGCCGGGCGTCCAGTTCGAAGCCCGCACCCAGCAGGGCCCGGTCCTGGTCACCGTGACCGAGGTCGGTCCTGCTCAGGTCACCGTGGACGGCAATCACCCACTGGCCGGGCAGACGCTGCATTTCGCGGTCGAGGTGGTGCAGGTGCGCCAGGCCACCACCGAGGAATTGAATCAGGGCCACGTGGACGACATCGCGGCGTAATCCAGCGCTGCCGCGTCCGCCCAGGCAGCGGACGCGGCAGCCGTAGTAAAGTGCGCGGCCCGCTCACAGGCTGTCTGCATGAAACTCGGCATCGACTTCGGTACCAGCAACTCCGCCGCTGCGGCGATCGTCGATGGACAGCTGCAGCCGGTGCGCTTCGGCCAGGCGCTGCAATTCCGCACCACGGTGTATTTTCCGGACACCATGCGCGATCCGGAGAACTTCAGCCTCACTCCGGCGCTGGAGTACGAAGTCCAGCGACTGATCGACTCGGCGCGCCGCGACGCCACCGCAGCCGGGCGCACCGCCAACCTCGACAGCCTGCGCCGCGATGCGCTGCGCATCGTGCGTCGCCAGTGGATGGAAGAGCAGGTGCGCGAACCGCGCAGCTCGGCCGCATTGCTGCAGAACGCGGTATATGGCGACGAAGCGCTGGATGCATACTTTCTGGAGGGCGAAGGCAGTCTGGTGCAAAGTCCCAAGTCGATGCTGGGCTACAACCTGCATCCGCGCGCGCGCCAGACCATCACCGGAATCGCCACCCACGTACTGGAGCATATCCGGCTCACCGCCTCGCGCCAGTTCGATGTCAACATCCGCAGTGCGGTGCTCGGGCGTCCGGTGCAGTTCCGCAGTTCGATCGGCGACGCCGGCAACGCACAGGCGCTGGACATCCTGCAGACCGCCGCCATCGCCGCCGGCTTCGACTCCGTGGAATTTCTCGAAGAGCCGGCGGCCGCCGCCATGCATTACCACGTCAGCCACGACACCCGCCACGACACCGTGGTGGTGGATATCGGCGGCGGTACCACCGACATCGCCCACGCCAGCGTCGGCGGGGACGCGCCCCCGCAGGTACACCGTGCCTGGGGCATTGCGCGCGGAGGCACCGATATCGACCTGGCGCTCAGCCTGGCTGCCTACATGCCGTTGTTTGGCCGCGGCATCACGCGGGTGCCGGCCCATCATTACGTGGAAGCAGCGATGGTGCAGGACATGACCCGGCAGCGCGAATTCCGCCTGCACAAGTACCAGGACGTACCGGCACCGTTCGACACCCGCCTGCAGGCGCTGCAGGACACAGGCAACACCGCGCGCCTGTATCGTGACGTGGAAGCCTGCAAGATCGCCTTGAGCGAACGCGAGCGCCATCTAACCGCCCTGACCTTCATCGAACGCGACTTGCAAGTCGATGTACAGGCGAATGCGCTGGTCGCGTCCGCTTCCGGCTATCTGCGCGAGCTGGAGGATCTGCTGGCGCAGGTTCGCGCCGAAATGGCCACCCCACCGGCCACCGTGTTTCTGACCGGCGGCATGTCGCGCGCAGGCTATCTGCGCGACACCGTGGCCGCTGCATTTCCGCAGGCACGCCTGGTACAGGGCGATCCGTCCTTCGGCGTGGTCCAGGGCCTGGCCTGGGCTGCGTGCGATACAGGACCCGCAGCGCCGCGTTAACACCCAATCAAGGCCGCGCGCCTATAATGACGATTGCCGCCCGACGCATCGCCGTCCTGCCGGCAAGGCACGCCCGCCGTGCCACTCGCGATCGGCGTACCAGACGCAGTCGCATCTCTCGACACCGCTTCCGCGCGCGCCACCCTTGCCGCACGCGGTGTGATCGCATTCCCCGCTACAGGAGGCCACATGGCACGTCCCGCGACCAAGCAGAAATCCCAGCCCAGCATCGCTCGCAGCGAAGGCAAGTCGCAGCCGCTCAGTCGCGAGCGCATCGCCGCCGACATTGCCGCATTCCGCAAGACCGGCGGCCGGATCGAGGTGCTCACCACCAATTTCGGCCCCGCCCGCAACGACGGCGACAAGAACGCCTGAGATCGGCCGCGTGCACGACAGGCGCGCGCCTGCCGTGCACGTCGCTGCCGGCCGCTGCAGCCGTGCTCGCCTTGCCCGGTCTGCCAGCTGCTACGAAGTAGGACGCATGCCGTGCGCGCCGAAGCGTTCCACCGACTCGCCATCGCACAAGGCGGTCGGTTTCGCGCTGTATCCATGTACCCCTCCAGACTCTCCGGCTCCCGCGCGCAATCCATATCGACCCGACGATCGCTCGCCGGGTTCCCTCAGCCGCTCCTGATCGACATGTCAGCCGCTCCTGATTGGCAAGGCAAGGCAGTTCACCGTGCTGGCGATGCAGCGTCCGGCCGTTCGATGGAGCCGGCCATTCATCCCATGCACCCATTGCTGCCAGAGAGCGCCGTTACAATGCAGTCCTCGCTCTTTTCCTGCCTGCTGTGATGTCCGCGTCCGACGCTTTGCCCGCAATGATCCGTAGCCTGTTGCCACACTGGAATCCGCAGTGGTTGGCCATTGCGGTGCCCACGATCAAGATCGTCCTGATTCTTGCCCTGGCGGGGCTGGTCCGGTTGTTGCTCCGGCAACTGCTACGGCGCCTGTGCGCCCGCTACAACATCCCCGCGGAAATGATGATCGGCATTCGCCGCGTCGGCAGCCTGATCATCTCGGTCACCGCCTTGCTGCTGGTATTGCGCATCCTGGGCGTATCGGCCAGCACCTTGTGGACGGCGTTCACCGGCTTCGCCGCCGTCGGCGCGGTGGCGTTCTTCGCCGCGTGGAGCGTGTTGTCCAATATCTTCTGCACGTTCCTGATCGTCACCACGCGTCCGTTCCGGCTGTACGACCACATCGAATTGCTGGAAGGTGGCGACAAGCCGGGCCTGAAGGGCCGCGTGATCGATATCAACGTCATCTACACCACATTGGAAGAGAGCGGCGACCATGCGGGCAGCGTCCTGCAGGTTCCCAACAGCCTGTTCTTCCAGCGCACCACCCGGCGCTGGCGCGAAACCAGCGGTTTCAACGCCCAGTAAGCCGAACGCACCTCGGCGCTGCCTGCAGCGCTCAGCGCAGCTGGCTGTCCTTGCTGCCGCGCCGCTTGTAACCGCTCTGCGCGCCCTGCTCCAGGTCATGCGCCTGCTGGCACTCCACACATAGATGCACGCCTGGCACTGCCTTGCGCCGACCTTCCGGAATCGGCGCATCGCATTCCTCGCAGTGGGTCAGGCTGGGCCCGCGATGCAGCTGGCTTCGCGCACGCTGGATCGCGTCCTCCACGGTGGCATCGATCTGGTCCTGTACTGCTCCGTCTCCCGCCCATCCGGTCGCCATGATCGCTCACCTGTGTTGGCCAGATCGTCAAGATGGTCATCGTCGCAGGAAAATCCAAGCCACGCGTGCACGGCGCACTCAAACTGCGTGCTTTAGCATTCAGTCGCTCCGACCCGAGGACCCCGTTATGGAACAACCCGTTCACCCGTTTTCCGACCTGTTCGCCCAGTTGGGCCTGCCATCGGACGAAGCCAGCATCCGTGGCTTCATCGCAACGCATTCCCCGCTACCTGGCGACATGCGACTGGAGGAAGCCCCGTTCTGGACGCCTGCGCAGGCCCAGCTACTGCGTGAAGAGCGCATCGACGACGCCGACTGGATCGTGACCATCGACCAGCTCAACATCGCCCTGCACACCACGGGCGACGATACAGGCGTCTGAGCGCTACTGGCTGGCTGCGTCGCGGCGAAACCCGCCGCAGCTGCCGACCTACGAGGCGATCTGGAAACAAGAAGAGCGGCCAGCGGCCGCTCTTCTCACTGCTGCCGCAGCTGCGTGCAGCAGGCGGCTCGTCGCAGCGTGCTGATCAGGTCACTTTCCTGGCGATCGTCATACCCAGCACGAACAGCACGATGGCAATGATGATGCCGGCCCAGAACAGGAATTTGGCGATCCCCATCGCGGCGCCCGCCATGCCGCCGAATCCCAGCGCACCGGCGATCAGCCCGATGATGGCGAAAATGATGGCCCACTTGATCATGTTGTCGTCTCCTCGTCCGGCAGCGTGCCGTTGCTTGATGGCGTGACTGCGACAGCGCCGCAACACAGTGCCGCACGCTAGCGAGCCGGACGTGCCGCATTCGTGAATACGGCTGACACACGTTGCCACATGTCTGCAGGCCTTGGGCGCGGATGCAGTGCTTGGCAAAAAACCCGTGGCTTCGGCAATCCAGCGCAGATGCCGCTGCAGCCTCCACGCGGCGCGGCAGCTGTCCCGTGCAGTCGCACATGCCCCGCAATTCCTTGCGTTCCGCAACGTGCTGGCCGCATGTGCGCAGCAGGCGTGCAGCGCCGCTGTATCGACCACATTGGCCAGCGGCGCCTGCATCGGCGATCATGGCGGTTCTCCCATATGCGTTGGCCATGGACACGCTTCGCTATCTCGTCGGCTACCCGCCTACCGTCCTCGACCAGGTGCGCGAACTGATCGCCCAGGACAAGCTGGCCGCGGCGCTGGCGCGTCGCTACCCGGATCGCCACGCGGTACGCACCGATCGTCATCTGTACGATTACGTCAAGGCGATGAAGGAGCGCTACATGCGCTCCTCGCCGACGTTGCACAAGGCGATCTACGACAACCACCTGCAGGTGGTGAAGCATGCGCTCGGCACGCATACCGCCATTTCGCGCGCCCATGGCGGCCGGCTCAAGGCCAGCCGCGAGATCCGCATCGCCTCGGTCTTCCGCGATGCGCCCGAGCCGTTCCTGCAGATGATCGTGGCACACGAGTTGGCGCACCTGAAGGAGGCAGACCACAACAAGGCCTTCTACCAGTTGTGCAACCACATGGCGCCGGACTATCACCAGCTCGAGTTCGATCTGCGTCTGTACCTGACCCAGCTGGCGCTGGAGACGCACAGCTGAGCATCGGGCCGATCGGTGGCGGCATTTGCGCACGGACCCTCCTGCCCCCAGCGCATCCCGGCAACTTCCTCACGCGGCACATCCCCTCGCATCGGCCACCCCGGCGGGGATGCCGACGGCGCGGCGCCTGCCCAGGACGCGACCATGGGTCAGGCGGCACAACACATCAGCGACGCCCACGTCAGCCAAGCGCACCGCGCCTGTACCTGCCTTCCGCGCAAGCCGGTGGGTGCCGCCGCATGCAGGCCGGGAAAGGCAGGCACGAGCGCTGGCTCCGCGACGGCGCACATGGGTGAACAGATTCATGCACCAGCCCCTGCAGACGTGGTTTAAAATGTTGCGGCGCGACGTGCACGGACAGGATCTGCAGACGTCGCGTTTTTTGTTTCCCACTGCGGCGGTCACGGCCCGGCCACAGGGGAGGCACATCATGCAGCCCCGCGGAGCCTTCGATGCTTTTCGAAACCCTCGATACCACCGGCCACGAGCAGGTGATCTTCTGTCACAACCGCGATGCCGGCCTCAAGGCCATCATCGCCTTGCACAGTACCCGTCTGGGGCCGGCATTGGGTGGCGTGCGCATGCGACCCTATCCAAACAGCGAGGCGGCGCTGGGCGATGCGCTGCGGCTCAGCCGCACCATGACCTACAAGAACGCACTGGCCGGCCTGAATGTCGGCGGCGGCAAGGCGGTGATCATCGGCGACCCCAAGACCGACAAGAGCGAGGCGCTGTTTCGCGCCTTCGGCCGCTTCGTCGACACCTTGGGCGGGCGCTATATCACCTCCGAGGATGTCGGCACCGACGTCAGCGACATGGAACAGATCTACCTGGAGAGCGAATACGTCACTGGTGTGCACCAGGTGCATCGCGGCTCCGGCGATCCTGCGCCATTCACTGCCTACGGCGCGCTGCAGGCGCTGATGGCCTCGCTCAATCGCAAGCTCGGTCACGAAGAGGTGGGCAAGTCCAGCATCGCGATCCAGGGCCTGGGCCATATCGGCATGGAGCTGGTGAAACTGCTCAAGGAACGCGGCGCAAAACTCTACGTGGCGGATCTGAATCCGGCGCTGGTGGATCGCGCCGTGGCCGAATACGGCGCCGAAGCGGTGCGCGTGGACGAGATCCATCAGGTGCAGGCCGATGTCTTCGCTCCCTGCGCGCTGGAAGGTGCCATCAACGAACAGACGCTGCCGCAGCTCAAGGCACGGATCATCTGCGGCACCGCCAACAATCAGCTCGCCAGCGCAGCCATCGGCGAGGAACTGCATCGGCGCGGCATCCTGTGTGCGCCCGACTACGTGGTCAATGCCGGCGGTGTCATGAACGTGTCGCTGGAAATCGACGGCTATAACCGCGAACGCGCCATGCGGCTGATCCGCAGCATCTATCACAATCTGGAAAGGGTCTTCGACCTGTCCGCGCAGCAGGACGTCCCGCCGCAACAAGCCGCCGACCAGATCGCCGAAGCCCGCATCGAGGCGATCAGCAAACTCAAACTTCCGTTGGGCCGCACCGCGCCGCGCTTCCTGCACAAGCTGCGCGGAGAGTGAGGCCGCCACTGCACGCCTGCCGTCTGCCGCAACCAGCGCGCCTGGAGACGCACCGCAGCCGCCCTGTCGTCGCGCGCCAGCGCGCTTTGCTCCGCTGGTGTGCGCAGGCGCTGGCCCAGCGGTGACCGCGCCGCCCAGGCGGTGTGCCCGGGCGCGCTGTACGCCAATCAGAAATCGGCGCTGTACTTCAGACTGACAGCGCGTTCGTCGCCGCGCGCACCTGCGCGCTGGTCGTAACCGAAGTGCAGTTGGCTGTGCTGGCCCAACGGCGTAGCCGCCGCCAGGCCGAGCACCCCGCCCGACCGCGCCGGCTGCATGCCGCGCAGCGGCGCCCAGGCGTCCACGCCGGTGAAACTGGCGTCCAGGGTCAGGCCCTGGCTGCTCAACGCCTGCTGCCACTCGGCATGCCCGCTCAGCTGCAGGCCACGCCAGCGATAGGCCCATCGCAGGCCGGCCAACAGTTGGGTACGCGCAGACGTATTGGCATCGGCACGCAGGCCGAAGCCTTCGCCGCCGCGTTCGCGGAAACCTTCGCTGCGCAGGCGGACGTAATCCAGCCCCAGGTACGGCGTCAGCAATGCGGTCCTGTCGCCCCAGCGATAGCCGGCCTCCAGGTTGCCGCTCAGATAGCCGGCGCTGTAATCGCTGAAGGCGCTGCTGCGATCGGCACCCAGCAGCAGGCTGCGCTCGATCCGCCGGTCGACGTTGCCCACGCCCAGTTGGCCGAGCGCATACACCGCCTCCTGCATGGTTCCCCAATACAGCTGCGCCTGCACCTGCCGATCGCGTCCGCGCGCGCCGTCGAGATCGCCCACGCTGTTGGAACGCATTTCGCCGAACGCGAAACCAGCGACGGCACCCGATGCCAGGCGCAGATCGTTGCCCATCATCCAACCGGAGCTGGCGAAACCCCGCGTGCTCGCATCCCCCGTGCCCGGCCCGCCCAGCGCTTGTTGCCAGGCTCCGATCAGGCGCGGTTGCTGCGACAGTGCGTCGATATGCGTGGCCAGCGCGCGCCGCCCCAGATCGATGGTGTCGAAGCTCAGCGCGGCCGATTCTGCATGCGCGCGCCCGGACAGGGTACGCAACGCGTCGGCGGCCGCCTGGGCCGATGGCGCATGCTGCAATGCCGCCGCAGCACGCATGAAGCCGCTGCCGATGCCGCCGCCGCCCTGCAATTGCTGCGCATCCACCTGCTGAAACGCCTGCTCCACGCGGATGGCGGAGTCCATCGATGCGGTGCCGATCGCACCGAGCGACGCAGCCACTGCCGCCACATCCATGCGTTGCAGCGACACGAATGCCGTCGTGGCATCGTAGCTCAGGGTGGCATCGAGGAAGGTCACCGCCGGCCCGCCGCTGGTGGTGGAGAACGTGCCTTGCAGACCGCCGGCGGCCTGCAGCACCGGGTAGGTGGTGTTGTTGACGACGTAGTCGCGGCGACCGAGCAATTGCAGATCGCCGGCGATCGATGCGCTGCCGGCGATGTTCAGGCGATCGCCCACCGTCAGCGCCAGACGCCCATTGGCCGCCTGGATATAGTTGCCGTTGACCGTCAACGCAGCACCGCCGACCTGCAGCGTGCCCGCATTGTCGATGCGTCCGCCGATCTGGCCACTTCCGATCAGGCGTGCGCCATTGGCGATACCCACCCGCGCACTTTGCAGACTGGCTGTCTGCAAGGTGCCGCCCAGCACCTGCGTGTCGCCGGTGAAGGTATTGGCGGTGTTGCTCAAGACCAGGGTGCCGGTTCCGCGCTTGATCAGGCCGCCATCGCCGCCGATGGCATTGGCCCAGGTCGAACGCAGGCCGTCGAACCCGACATCCACCGTACCCCAGTCCAGCCGCGCCGGTCCGCGTACCGCCCGGCCCACGTCGAGCAATCCATAGCCGAACACAGGGTCGACGCCCGCGGTCCCCAGATCGGTGGCCGTTCCGAGCAAGGCCTGCCGCACCAGGTCGTTGCTGAAATACGGAAACGCCTGCCAGACCAATGCCGCAGCCCCGGAGACCAGCGGCGCAGCGAACGAGGTACCGCTTCCGTAGAAATAACGAACGTCGCTGGCGGTGGCGTCGGGCGCAAGAAACAGCGAGGTGCCCGGTGCGACCAGGCAATACCGCATCGCCACGCCACACGCATTGGAATACGACGCCAACCGGGTGGGATTGGCAGTATCGAGCGCACCAACGACCAGCCAGCCGCGCTCCAGATCTGCCGCTGGCAGGCTCCCGCCAGGGCCGGGCTGGCTAGGCAGCGCGGCGGTATCCGATGGCTGCGCCCGCGCTTCGTTGCCCGAGGCGAATACCACCAGGCCATTGTTGGCACCGACGAACGCACGGTATTCCTGTGCGACCTGGTTGGTGACGGCGGGATCGTTCCAGTACAGGCCGCCCCAGGAATTGTTCATGATCCGCACGCCCGACCGAATCAGATCGTCGTGCACCGCACTCAGGCCGGTGGGGCCATCGATCTCGTTGCCTTCGCCGCTGCCGTCGTCGACCGGCGCTCTGTCGCGAATGATGCGCGCAGACACCAGCCCCGCACCTGGTGCGATGCCACCGGGCCACTGGCCCACGGCACGTCCGGCGGCCAGCTGGGCCACGATGGTGCCGTGCCCAACCACATCGCCCCGCGCCACGTCGTTTTCGCGCGGGTCCAAATAGATGAAGCTGGCGCCGATGCGTCCCTGCAAGGCCGGATGGTCGGCATTGATGCCGCTGTCGACGACGCCGATGCGATAGCCGCTGCCACTGAAGCCCAGCGCCTGCGCCGCGCGCGCATTGGTCAGTGCCAGATGCGCATCCATGGCCGGCTCCGGCGTCGGTGCGACCACCGGCGGCGGAGTCGGTGACGTCGGTGACGTCGGTGGCGGCGAGGTTGGCGGTGGCGAAGGCGGTGGCGAGCTCGGCGGCGGCGCAGTCGGCGTGGTCGGACGCACACCGCCGCCACCGCCGCCACCGCCACACGCGCTCAACGCCACAGCCAACGCCGAGGCCAGGACGGACCTGGCGACGTCTCTCTTGTTCATTGAAGTTCTCCCCCGAACCCATTCCATGGCTGGGGCCCGGCGTCGGGCCCGAACGTGCACTTTATACTGCAACGCTGATTGCTTTCCGTGCGCTGCGCCTTGCTGGCGCGAAGCGGCGCTGCGGCAGATAATCGTTTCACTTTAAACGGTATCCACTCATGTCCGACATCGTCATCGTTGCTGCCAAACGTACTGCCATCGGCTCGTTCCTCGGTCAATTCAACGGTGTGCCCGCACCGACGCTGGCCGCCGCCGCCATCGAAGGCGCGCTGGCGCAGTCGGGAGTCGCGCCGGCCGATGTGTCCGAGGTGATCGTCGGCTGCGTGCTGCCAGCCAATCTCGGCCAGGCGCCGGCGCGTCAGGCCGCGATCGCGGCCGGCATTCCCACCTCCACCGGCGCCACCACCATCAACAAGGTCTGCGGCTCGGGCATGAAGGCCATCATGCTGGGGCACGACCTGATCAAGGCCGGTTCGGCCAGCATCGTGGTCGCCGGCGGCATGGAGTCGATGAGCAATGCGCCGCATCTGCTGCCCAACTCGCGCACTGGCAATCGCTACGGCAATTTCCAGGCGGTCGATCACATGGCCTGGGATGGCCTGACCAATCCCTACGACGGCCAGGCCATGGGCGTGTTCGGCGAAGCCACCGCCGAAAAGTTCGGCTTCAGCCGCGCCGATCAGGACGCTTTTGCAATCGCCTCGGTGCAACGCGCGCAGGCCGCACAGGACAGCGGCGCGTTCGCCGATGAGATCGTTCCGTTCACCGTGACCACGCGCAAGGGCGATGTCGTCGTCGATCGCGACGAACAGCCCGGCAAGTCCGATGTGGCCAAGATCCCGGCATTGAAACCAGCGTTCAAGAAGGACGGCACGGTCACCGCGGCCAGTTCGTCGAGCATTTCCGATGGCGCGGCGATCACCGTGCTGATGAGCGCCGACGATGCCCAACGCCGCGGCGTGACGCCACTGGCGCGCATCGCCGGCCACGTCACCCACTCGCAGGCGCCGGAGTGGTTCACCACCGCGCCGGTATCGGCCATCGAGTCCTTGCTCGGCAAGACCGGCTGGCAACTGGACGAGGTGGATCTGTTCGAAATCAACGAAGCCTTTGCGGTGGTGGCAATGACGCCGATCAAGGAACTGGGCATCGCGCACGACAAGGTCAACGTGCATGGCGGGGCCTGCGCACTGGGTCATCCGATCGGCGCATCCGGCGCGCGGCTGGTGGTGACATTGGTGAACGCGTTGCGCACCCGCGGAGGCAAGCGCGGGATCGCCACGCTCTGCATCGGTGGCGGCGAAGCGACCGCCATCGCTATCGAATTGATTTGACAGGATTTAACGGCGATTTTGCAAAAATGAATGCGCGTGCGCTTGACACCCGTCTTGTGGCCGTCATCATGTCGGGGGCGCGCAATAGCGCGTTGCCTAATCTAACGACGAGGATTGAAACAATGACCATCAACAAGCTGCTGATCGCAATGGCTCTGGGCCTGGCCCTGACCGCTTGCTCGAAGCCGGAACAGGCTCAGGACGCTGCTGCTTCGGCCAACGAAGCTGCTGCCGAAGCTCAGACCGCTGCCGACCAGGCTGCTGCCTCGGGCTCGCAGTCGGCTGACGCCGCTCAGGCTGCTGCCACCACCGCCGCTGCTTCGGCCGACACCGCTGCCGACGCTGCCCAGGCCGCTTCCGGCGCCGCGACCGACGCTGCTGCTGAGCAGGCTGCCGACGCTGCCAAGACCGCAGAAGACACCGCCGAAGCTGCCAAGGACACCGCTGAAGAAGCCAAGAAGTAATCACTTCTTCGCTGTAAGCGCGTTCGGAGAAAGCCGCTGGTTTCCAGCGGCTTTTTCTTTGCCTGCGTTTTCTCGAGCGCGTTGTCCGGCCCAACCACGCGCCCCGGCGCTGCCCGCCAATCCATCACCGTTCCGTCTGCCGCGCCACCCGGCCCTGGCGAGCTGCGCCTTGACGCAGGCTGCATCGGCGCCTGCCTAAGCTCGGCCTTCCAACACCGGAACAGGAACAGGACCACCATGAAGACGATCCGCATGCTGTCGTTGAGCGCCATCGCCACCCTCGCCCTGGCCGCCTGCCAGGGCCCGGACGCCGAGCAGGCGCGCCGCGACGCCGCCTCTGCCGCCAAGCACGCCGCTGCCGCAACCGAACAGGCCGCCGACCGCGCCGCCGTGCAGGCGAAGGAAGCCACCGCCGATGCACGCGTGGCCGCACGCGAGCTGGCTGCCGACGCCAGCCGCGCCACCGCCAATGCCGCCGATGCCACCGCCGACAAGACGCGCGAGATGGCCGACAAGGCCGAACGCAACGCCGATCAGCACGACGCCGAGCATCCGGAGCACTGACGTCCACGCTCGGTCTTCACCGTGGCACCCGCGCGCCGGCCGATTCGTGCCGGCGCGCACGTCTGGGTCCGGGCCGGCCCTCGTGTTGTCCAGGCCGGCACGCTAGCATTGCGCATGGCCTCCTCCTTCGCATCGCATCGCCGCAATCGACTGGCGCTGATCTTCTCCGCGCTGATCTTCGTGGCCATCGGCATCGGCATCTTCGTCGGCGCACGCCGCTCGCTCGCCGATGCCGCGCTGGTCTCCCATACGCATGAAGTGATCGGCAGGGTCGACGAGATCCAGGCGCGCCTGCTGGATGCCGAATCCGCGCAGCGCGGTTTCCTGCTGACCGGCAACGAGGCCTATCTGCTGGACTACCAGACCAGCGTCGAGCGCCTGCCGATCCTGCTCGACAATCTGCGCCGGCTGATCGTCGACAATCCTGCGCAGGAGCAGCACCTGGATCGGCTGCAGACACTGGTGCAGACCCGGCTGCAGCAGATCCAGCGGGTGCTGGACGTGTATGCGCAGAGCGGCCTGGAGCCGGCCCGCGCGAACATCCGGCAGACCGCCTTCCGCACCACCAGTGCCATCCGCGAACAGGCGCTGACGATGGTGCAGCGCGAACAGGAATTGCTGGCCCAGCGCGCCGAGAGCAGCCGACAGAGCGCAACGCTGCTGTTGGTACTGGCCCTGGCCGGCATTCCGTTCGGGCTGTTGGTCGTCGGTGCAGTCAACGCGCTGTTGATGCGCGAGTTGCGGCACCGCGCCCAGGCCGAGCGGCTGGCCGCCCAGGCCAACCGCGAGCTCGGCGACAGCGTGGCGGCATTGCAGCGCAGTACCGCCGATCTCAATCTGCTCAGCCGCTACACCGGCCTGTTGCAGAGTTGCGTCAGTGCCGAAGAGGCCCTGGACGTGACCAGCCGTACCCTGGCCAGCCTGCTGCCGGGCATCGCAGGAAGCGTGTATCTGCTGCGCGCCTCGCAGGATCGCGCCGAAGCGATCAGCCACTGGGGCGAGCCCCTGGTGCAGAGCGCGCCGCATCTGCTGCCGGAACAATGCTGGGCACTGCGCCGCGGCCAGCCGCACACCGTCGACGATCTGCGCCGCGATGCACCGTGTGCGCATATCGAGGCGCCGGATACCGCGATGCCAGTCGCGACGGCATGCCTGCCGATGTCTGCGCAAGGTACCCAGCTCGGCTTTCTATTCCTGTCAACGCCAGGCCCCGGACCGATGCCGCGGCTGGAAATCGCCGAAGCCGCCGCCGAGCAGCTGTCCCTGGCATTGAGCAATCTGCGCCTGCGCGAGTCGCTGCGCCGGCAGTCGATCCGCGACGCGCTCACCGGTCTGTACAACCGCCGCTACCTGGAAGAGTCGCTGAGCCACGAGTTGGCCCGCTGCGCGCGCCGTGGGTTGCCGTTGTCGGTGCTGATGCTGGATGTCGACCACTTCAAGCAGTTCAACGACAGCCAGGGGCATGCCGGCGGCGATCTGCTGCTGGCCGCGGTCGGCGAGCTGCTGCTGACCCGGCTGCGCGCCGAGGATGTGGCCTGCCGCTACGGCGGCGAGGAATTCACCGTGATCCTGCCCGAGACCGATGGCGAGGAAGCCATGCGCGTGGCCGAGCAGATCCGTGGGCATGTCGCGGCGCTGGCGGTCAGCGACGGCCAGCGCGCGTTGCCCCGGGTGACCGCCTCCATCGGCGTGGCCAGCTTCCCCGTCGATGGCGAACTCGGATCCAGCCTGATCCAGAAGGCCGACGCTGCGCTGTACGCGGCCAAGCGCGGCGGCCGCAACCGGGTGGAGCGCCATGGCGCCGCTGCGCCTGCGCTGGACTGAGCCGGCACACCGTCGGCTCCGGATTGCGCGAGCCGTCACAAAAAAGATCGATTGACGCGGCGATAGTCGGCTTCGACCCCCGAAGCGAGGCAATCCGATGTCGATGTGGCGCGATCAAGGTCCCAACAAGAAAGACGGCACTCCTGCAGCCCCCGAGATTCCGGCCGCAGATGGACGGCTGTTCACCGCAGACGCCAGCCCCGCCCCGCCGGTGCCGGCGACCGCCGCTCCCGGCCCGGTGCCCACGACCGCCCCGTCACCGCGCCCGGGCGAGGCCAAGGAGTCGCTGATCGCCGCCGACATCAGCATCGAAGGCAAGATCGAAGGCGCCGGTCATGTGCGCCTGGCCGGTCGCTTCAAGGGCGATGTCAACGTCAAGGGCGATCTGACCATCGAACGCGGTGCCAAGCTCAACGGCGGCGTGCGCGCCAGCAAGGTCATCATCGCCGGCGAGCTGGAAGGCAATATCGAATCGGCGGCGCAGGTGGAGTTGCAGACCTCCGGGGTGCTGGTCGGCGACGTCAAGGCCGGCAGTCTCACCGTGGCCTCGGGCGCGCGCATGCGCGGCCAGGCCGACTTCGGCTGGGGCGAGGACGCGGCCAAACCCGCCGGCGGCAAGACCAACGGCAGCGGCAATGGCAGTCGTGATGGCGACGGTGGCG
Source organism: Xanthomonas sp. NCPPB 1067 (assembly GCF_020783795.1). Lineage (NCBI taxonomy): Bacteria > Pseudomonadati > Pseudomonadota > Gammaproteobacteria > Lysobacterales > Lysobacteraceae > Xanthomonas > Xanthomonas sp. NCPPB 1067. The sequence continues at coordinate 43,995 of NZ_JAJGQG010000006.1, read as the reverse complement.
GCGACAGCGACGCCACATGAGTGCACCCCGCCCGGGCACGCCCGGCGCCACGCGCAGCTGCCCGCATTGCAAGGCCACCATCCTGGAAAGTGCCAGCGTCTGCCCGGCCTGCAAGCACCATCTGCGTTTCGACTCGGCGGCTGCGCAACACGCGCAGCCGGCACCGATCGTGCCACTCAAGGTGGACGGCACCATTCGCCATCCCGCCACGGACGCTCCGTGGGAATACACGGTGGTGGTGATCGTGCGCAACGGCAAGGGCGAGGAGATCCGTCGCCAGGTCGTCGACGTCGGCGCGATGCTGGGCGGGGAGGAACGCGGCTTCACCCTGGCGGTCGAGGCGACGGCGGTACGTGCACCGGGGCGGCGCACACGGCATTGATCGCACGGACGCCGCCTGCCACGCAGCAACGTTGCCGTCGCTGATTCGGTAACGCCCGCGAGCCTGCGGCGGCCGCGTGGCCCAGGTGCACGCCGCTGCGTTCTGCGCGCCGTGCACGCGTCCGACGTCCCAGGCGCCATGCCGCTGACGCCTGCAACAGGATCGCAGCCGCTGCCTGCAACCTGCCTATCGCCGTTCGGTGTTCGGTGTTCGATAGATACACAAGCGTCTGCCGCTCGACACTGCCGCCGGTCGCTTCGGCAGCGCAGGCGCACCACAACGACCGCGCCCGGTTGCATCGCACAGCCTGCTTCGATCTGCCGGCGACCATTCTCACCGGCGCGTATGTCGGTGCGTTCGTGGCACGCCATCGCAACGCATGCCTTGAACGCGGCCGCGCGGCTTCAGCGGCCAGGGTCCGACACCGAAGAAGTGCCAGCATGCAGCGTCGCATGCGCGGACCGATGCGGACACGGACAGCCGACGCCACAGGGACGTGATCCAGCGCCTCGCAATCCCACCGGCCCGTAACGCTGCTGCATGCTCCGCCCTGCCCTGCGGATTCGCAGACAGCGGGCGCGCGTCGTTCCTATTCTCAGGATCTGCACACCGGCTTGGCCAGAGTTGAGCCATGCGCAACGGCAACGACACACGCGGCGATCTGGTGGTGCTGGGACCCGAAGGGCTGTATTGCCCGCAGGGCGACTTCCATATCGATCCCTGGCGGCCGGTGCCGCGCGCGGTGATCACCCATGGTCACGGCGATCACGCGCGCGGCGGCATGGGGGAATACCACTGCACGCACGAAAGCCTGCCGATCCTGCAATGGCGACTTGGCGCGCAGGTCTATCACACGCACGCCGATGGCGAAGCCTTCGCGCTGGGCAATGCGCGCGTGTCGCTGCATCCGGCCGGACACGTGCTCGGTTCGGCGCAGGTCCGTATCGAGGTGGATGGCGAGGTCTGGGTGGCATCGGGCGACTACAAGCGCCAGCTCGACCCCACCTGCAAGCCATTCGAGGTGGTGCCGTGCGACACCTTCATCACCGAGGCGACCTTCGGCCTGCCGGTGTATCGCTGGCCGGAGACTGCGGCGGTGGCCGCCGACATCGTTGCCTGGCGCCGCGAATGCGCCGAGCGCGGCGAGGCCGCCATCCTGTATTGCTATGCCCTGGGCAAGGCGCAGCGCGTGCTGGCCGAGCTGCGCGCCTGGGACACGCAGCCCGCGCTGCTGCATGGCGCGATCGCCACCGGAGTAGAGGTGTATCGACAGGCCGGCATCCCGATGCTGGACACCCAGCCGGTCAGCGAGCATGCGCGCGGCGCCGACTATGCCGGCCAGCTGGTGCTGGCACCGCCTTCGGCCGCCGGCAGTACCTGGATCCGTCGCTTCCGGCACGCGCAGCAGGGATTCGCTTCCGGCTGGATGCGCATTCGCGGCAACCGCCGCAGGCGCAACTACGATCGCGGCTTCGTGGTGTCCGACCACGCCGACTGGCCGGACCTGTTGCGTACCATCGACGACACTGGCGCACGGCGCGTCATCGCCACCCATGGCAACACCGATGCACTGATCCAGCACCTGCGCGAGCGTGGTGTCGCAGCCGAAGCCTTCCGCACCGATTTCGGAGCCGAGGAATGAACCCGCTGCCCGCACGTCGCGTTGGCCGCGCGCGCACGCGCCTGCGCCTGAGCGGGGCGCTCGCGTTCCGCCGGCACGCATTGGCGTTTCGCGTGCATCGCAGCGCGCCGGCCGCTGTGGTTGGCCCACCGCGCCCGCTGCGTCGCCCGCGCCCGCTCACGGCATTCACACGGCGCGCATTGGAATTGCGCGCGGCGGATAAACGCATGCCGGCAAAGGCAGTGCCGTGAAACGGTTCGCTGCGCTGTACCGCACCCTGGACCGCAGCACCGGCACGCTCGACAAGCGCGCCGCGCTGGTCGCCTATTTCCGCGAGGCCGCGCCGCTGGATGCGGCCTGGGCGCTCTACCTGTTGGCCGGTGGCAAGGTGGCCGGCAGTCGCATGCGCATCGCCAGCAGCAGCGAGCTGCGCGAGTGGATCACCGACACCGCCGGCATCGCCGATTGGTTGGTGGCCGACAGTTACGATCATGTCGGCGATCTGGCCGAGACGCTGGCCTTGCTGCTGGACGACCCGGTGAGCGAGGCCTCCGATCTGCCGCTGGCCGAATGGATCGAACAACGGCTGCTGCCGATCGCCAACCAGGATGTGGAGCTGCGCAAGGCGTGCATCGTGCAGGCCTGGCGCAGCCTGGCCTTCGACGAGCGCCTGGTGTTCAACAAGCTGCTCACCGGCGCGCTGCGGGTGGGCGTGTCGCAGCGGCTGGTGCAGCAGGCCCTGGCCGAACTGTCTGGCGTGGATATCGCCCGCATCGCCCAACGCATGCTGGGCAGCTGGCGGCCGCATCCCACCTACCTGGCCGATCTGCTGACCAATGAGGAGCTGCCCGGCGATCGGCAGCAACCCTATCCGTTCTTCCTCGCCTCGCCGCTCGAGGCCGAGGTGGACACGCTGGGCCCCATCGACGGCTGGCTGCTGGAATGGAAATGGGATGGCATCCGCCTGCAGCTGATCCGGCGCGCCGGCGAGGTGGCCCTGTGGTCGCGCGGCGAGGAACGCCTGGACGGACGCTTCCCGGAAATCGAACAGGCCGCAGCGCAGTTGCCGGATGGAATCGTCATCGATGGCGAGCTGCTGGCCTGGCAAGCGGAGCACGTCGTGCCGATGGCCTTCACTGCCCTGCAGACGCGCATCCAGCGACTCAAGCCCGGGCCCAAGACCCTGGCCGCCGCGCCGGCGCGCGTGGTCGCCTACGATCTGCTGGAGCTCGATGGCGTGGATCTGCGCCAGCGCCCCCTGCACGAACGACGCGCCCTGCTCGAGCGCGTGCTTGCCGCGCTGGCCGATCCGCGCATCGTCGCCTCGCCGTTGGTGCAGGCCGGCGATTGGCAGGTGGCCGCGCAGCTGCGCGTGCAGGCCCGCGAACGCGGTGTGGAAGGGCTGATGCTCAAACGCGCCGACTCGGTCTACCAGGCCGGCCGCCGCCGCGGCGACTGGTGGAAATGGAAGATCGACCCGCTCACCATCGATGCGGTGTTGCTGTACGCGCAGGCCGGCCACGGCCGCCGCAGCACCTTGTACACCGACTACACCTTCGGGCTCTGGCACGAAGGCCAGCTGGTGCCGGTCGCCAAGGCCTATTCGGGATTGGACGATGCCGAGATCCTGCAGCTGGATCGCTGGATCCGCGCCCACACCACCGAGCGCTTCGGGCCAGTGCGCGCGGTCACGGCGCACCATGTGTTCGAGCTGGGCTTTGAAGCGGTCAACCGCAGCGCGCGGCACAAGTCGGGCATCGCCGTACGTTTTCCGCGCATCCTGCGCTGGCGGCAGGACAAGCCGATGTCCGAGGCCGACCATCTGAGCAGCCTGCAGGCCCTGGCGCGGTGACGGCGACGCAGCAGATGCGCGGCACGCCCCTGCAGCAGTGGCGCGCCTGGTTCGCGCAACGCGGCTGGACGCCGTTGCCTTTTCAACGCGAGGTGTGGAAACGCTATCTCGATGGCGAATCCGGGCTGCTGCATACGCCGACCGGCAGCGGCAAGACGCTGGCGGCCTTCGGAGGTCCGCTGCTGGAGGCATTGGCCGTGCGCGGACGCAAGCCTTCCAGCACAGCCGTCAGGCCCGCTGCCAGCGCACGCCGGCAGCAACAACGCAATCTGCAGGTGCTGTGGATCACGCCGCTGCGCGCCTTGGCAGCCGATACCGCGCGTGCGTTGCGCGAGCCGGTGGACGCGCTGGGACTGGAGTGGCAGGTGGGCCTGCGCACCGGCGATGCCAGCGCGCGCGACAAGCGGCTGGCACGCAGCGGCAAGCTGGATGTCCTGGTCACCACACCCGAATCGCTGGCGCTGCTGCTGTCGTACCCGGACACCGCGCCCCAGCTGTCGACGCTGCGCTGCGTGATCGTCGACGAGTGGCACGAGCTGTTGGGCAACAAGCGCGGGGTACTGCTGCAACTGTGCCTGGCGCGCCTGCGCGGCTGGGCGCCGGCACTTCGCATCTGGGGCCTGTCTGCCACCCTGGGCAACCTGACGCAGGCCCGCGATGTGCTGCTGCCGCACCTGCCGCAGGCCGCGCTGGTGTCCGGCGTCAGGCCGCGCGCCATGACGCTGGAAACGCTGCTGCCCGACAGCGGCGAGCGTTTCCCGTGGGCTGGCCATCTGGGCCTGGCGCAACTGGCGCGCGTGCTGCAGAAGATACTGCAACAGAACACCAGCCTGGTCTTTACCAATACGCGCGCACAGGCGGAATTGTGGCACCAGGCCCTGAGCGCGGTGTGGCCGGAAGATCCGGCCACGCTGGCGCTGCACCATGGCTCGCTGGACCCCGGCTTGCGTGCGGCCGCCGAGCAGGGCCTGCGCGAGGGCAGCCTGCGCTGCGTGGTGGCCACCTCCAGCCTGGATCTGGGCGTGGATTTTCCGGCGGTGGATCAGGTGTTGCAGGTCGGCAGCCCCAAGGGCATTGCGCGGTTGCTGCAACGTGCCGGCCGCGCGCGTCATCGTCCCGGCGAATCCGGCCATGTGGTGTGCGTGCCCTCGCACGCCCTGGAGCTGGTGGAATACGCCGCCGCGCGCCGCGCGATCGACCACGGCCATATCGAAGCGCGCCCGCCGCCGCACCTGTCGCTGGACGTGCTGGCGCAGCATTGCGTCACCCTCGCGCTCGGCGGAGGCTTCGATGCCGATGCGCTGTTCGCCGAGGTGCGCGGCACCGATGCCTTCGCGGCGCTGGACAGCCTCACCTGGAACGCGGTGCTCGACTTCATCGTGCAAGGCGGCAGCGCGCTGGCGCATTACCCGGATTTCCACAAGGTGGTGCGCGACGACACCGGCGTCTACCGCGTCACCGACCGCCGCGTCGCACTGCGCCACCGGCTGTCGATCGGCACGATCACCAGCGATGGCAGCGTGCGTGTGCAGTTCCTGCGCGGCGGCCGGCTGGGCGCGGTGGAAGAACAGTTCGTCGGCCGGCTGCGACGCGGCGACCGTTTCCAGTTCGCTGGCCGCCTGCTGGAGCTGGTACGCCTGGAAGACATGACCGCCTACGTGCGCGTGGCCAAAGGCGGCAGCGGCGTGGTGCCCAAATGGATGGGCGGGCGCATGCCGCTGTCGTCGGCGCTGGGACGCGAGGTGGAAGCGCTGTTCGCCGACCCTGGCGATGCGCCGGAGATGCGGGCGCTGGCGCCGCTCCTGCAGCTGCAGGCCACGCTATCGGCCTTGCCCGGCCCGCATCACCTGCTGGTGGAAAGCATCAAGGCGCGCGATGGCAGGCACGTGTTCGTATATCCATTCGCCGGCCGCCAGGTCAACGAGGGCCTGGCAGCGCTGCTGGCCGCGCGCTGGGGCCGCCGCCAGCGCAATACCTTCAGCTTCGCGGCCAACGATTACGGCTTCGTGCTCTCGCCGGCACAGGACGTGGCGATCAATGCCGGCCTGCTGCAAACGCTGCTGTCGCCGGCCGGCCTGTTCGACGATCTGCGCGACAGCCTCAACCTGGGCGAGCTCGCACGCCGGCAGTTCCGCGAGATCGCACGCGTCGCCGGCCTGCTCTCGCCATCGTTGCCCGGGCGTGCGCCGCGCAGCCTGCGCCAGCTGCAGGCCTCCAGCGGATTGCTCTACGACGTGCTGCAGCGCTTCGATCCGGGGCATCTGCTGCTCGCCCAGGCCGAGCGCGAAGTGTTCGAAGGCCAGCTGGAACTGGCGCGCCTGGCGCACGCGCTGGAGGATTGCGCGCGCCGCGCATTGTGCCTGCGCGCGCCGCGCAGCCTCACCCCGTTGTCGTTTCCGCTGTGGGCCGAACGCGTCCGTGGCCAGCTGAGTACCGAGGACTGGAAGTCACGCGTGCTGCGTGCCGCCGAACAACTGGAGCGCAGGCATGGGCGATAGCGTGCAGTTGCAGCTGGGCGGCGAAACGGTGGAACTGCTCGGCGAGCGCGCGTTGTACCGGCCGGCGCAGCGCGCGTTGCTGATCGCCGACCTGCATCTGGGCAAGGCCGACGTCTTCCGCCGCGCCGGGATCGGGCTGCCCGCGGGTGGCACTGCACACGATCTGGAGCGCCTGGATGCATTGCTCGATCAACGCGCTGTCCAGGCGCTGTGGATCCTGGGCGACCTGCTGCATGGCCCGGCACCGCGTGCGGCCTGGCATCGGCGCTGGAGCGCATGGCGCGAGCGGCACTGCGCCCTGCGTGTGATCGCGATCCGCGGCAATCACGACCGCGCCCTGGCCGGCGCGGACCTGCACATCGAAGCGGCCGGCGAGCAGGTGCAGGATGGGCCGTTCGTGCTCCGCCACGATCCGATGCCGCATCCCACCGGCCATGTGCTGTGCGGGCATCTGCATCCGCTGGCGGCACTGCCCGGGCTGGCGCGGCGCTGGCCGGCGTTCTGGTTGCGCGAACGCGTCACCATCCTTCCGGCGTTTTCGCACTTCACCGCAGGCGTGGTACCGACCCTGATCGAGGGCGAACGCCTGGTCGCCTGCGTGGAAGGCGATGCGGTGGCCCTGCCGGTGCGTTGAACCGACACCGTGGCGGCTACACCGTTGCACGATCGACCGATCGCCGACTGTGCAGGTCACGCGTGCCGCCGGCCCCTCGTCGTCGGCAGTCTCGCTCGGGAAGGCCAAGCCTTGCCATGCTGCGTTGCCCCTCAGCGCGTCATCGACGGAGCCGCCTGCGTAACGGCTTGCTGCGACTGCTCCAGCGCCTGCTGCTGTTCGCGTGCCTGGGCCTGGGTCTGCTTGATCATCTGCAAACGATCGAACGACTGGATCTCTGGTGTCTGCACGGCGTCCACGGTTGGCATATGGGCACGCTGGTGAGCTGGGTCATTCAAAGCGCCCTGCACGACAAAGACCCTTTCGCCGCCGGCCAGCTTGGACGTGGGATTATTGAGGACGACATGGTCCACCCGCGACATCCCTTCCTCTTTTGCCAGCGCAAGCAAGCTGGCGGTCATGCGCTCACTTGATGCGTCCCACTGCCTGCCATGTTCGGTATCGAGCTTCTGCACGCCGCCCTTGATCTGCTGGTACATGGCGTGGTCTGGGTGGCCTGGCTGCGAGGGCAACAACGGCGTTTTCTGTGGTGGCAAGGGCGAATCATGGCCGACTGCACTCTGCTTCACATCAGGAGAAGTGATGTCGCTGATGGTTTCCGGTTCCGGTCGACCCTGCTTGCGTTGTAGCGGTGCAATATGTTTATCGTAGTAGTCGCCGTAATATTGTTCGTACGTCTTACTCGGTCCAACCGAAGGTTGTTCCGTCTTGAAGACCTGGGCAATCTGGTTCAATGCGGCATCGCGTGTGATGTGGCCTGCCATTTGCTGATCGGCAATTGCTTCGTACTGCTGTGGCCTGGTGCCGCTTCCAGAAATTCCGATGTCCGGTCCCTTGTGATTCAGAATCTCACGCCGAATGAGTGCATTGCTAAGCGTTGCTGCAGCTTCGCCACGGAGCATGCTCGTAACGTAACCAATCTTGGAGGACTGATCGGATTGCTCGGAAAATCGATGATGCCCAATTTCATGCGAAAGCGACCGAGCGATGCGCGCACCGTTTCCGACTGCATTTTCGTCAATCACCACTTGCGTGCGAGGAACGAGATAGGTGCCCGCACCAGCAGCCCCCCATACCACAGCAATGTTGTCCCGATTCAACTGCGCAAGGCCTGCCTGAAGTGTTGGAGACCTCTGCAAGAAAGGCGTGACCGAAGGATCCGATAGCGGAGACGAAGGCTTCCCGGAAGCGGCTCCTGACACCGGTTGCTGCGGCTGTGGATACTTCGACTCGTCGACACGTTCCATCATGCACTCCGTTGCTGGTGACCCACCTCAGCAACCTACTTCTTGCTGATTGTGACGTAGCTCAGGCTGGACTGATCTTCGCTCAGCCCAAAGATGACAGTTGCCGTTTCCGTCTGCATCGACCAATAAGCGCTGGAACCGGCAGCATCTGGGCGCGGTGGATAGAGAGACGCATCTGGCGAAGGCATACCCTCGAACTTCGGGCCAGGCGACGAAAAGTCGAGCACGAGCGTCGCATGCGAGGGCGCATCCCGAGTGCTGCGAAGCTCAATGCGCTTCAAGGCGGTACCGGCAAGCGCACCACCCTCACCTCGCCGCACCACCATCGCGTCTTGCGACTCGCCGGGGCCGAACTGCGTTTGAAGCTGAGCGTTAAGTGCTGCGACATCCTGGAAGTCAGTAGCGATCAACCGATCGACATCTTGCTTGAGGCGTTCCGTCACGTCTTTGCTCCTGGTTTCAACGGAGGGCTTTGCAGCCGCTACGGCTGACTGATCGCGTGGAGTGCTGGGAGCACATCCCGCATGAAAGCTGCAGAGTGCCAGCAGTGCAATTGGTAACGACGTTGCCTGAGGAAAGGCAACACGTCCCTGGTTAACTTGCCGTCCATGGGATTTCCCAGGGTGAAGGGCCATCTCTCTGATCCTGCGCTAAGAGCGTCGCTGAAATTTAACACGTCGATGCCCCCCGCATCGGGCGGCGGCAGCAATCACCTCGCGGGGTTCTGCGTGTGCAAGATCTGCTAGCGGCAAACAACATTCATCTGAATGCGGCGGGCGGCGCTCATCGATGCGCCCCAAGTTGTTTTGCAGGCATCTCCGCCAGCGGCAACACCTTCATCACCAACTGGCCCGCGCTGGCGGTGATGCGCTGATGCCGATGGCAAAGCCCAGTTGTTCCAGCCCTAGGCCGCTGAGGCGAATGTGCGGCACGTGCTGGTCGCCGGTGGTCGTGGGCGCCGGGGTAATGGGTGTAGCTGACGGTGCACTGGCGCGGCGGGGTGCACGTAGCGCGCCGGGGCCTTACGGAGGAGGCGTCCGGGTCGGGCGGCAGCATCGGTGGCAGCTGGGTGCGGTCGGGTTGCACAACGACCCACTGCACCCGCTTGTGCGGCGCGTGGCGCGTACGCGCGCGAGTGGGCCGTGCGCTGGCAGATGCAATGGGTGGGCGTACACAGCTAGCGCACCGCTGCCTCGACGCCTTGGCCGATCGGCTGCGCGCAGGGCTGCGACAGCGCCTCCACGAACTCCGGCGCCAACGCCAATTTGCCGAACCAGCCATGCTGGGTACCGCTGAGCACGCGCAGCATATGCCCGCGCCCGCCCGGCACCCGGCCCAGCGGTCGTAGCAACAGATCGCGGCCATGCGCCCACAGATCGCGCTCGGACTGGAACAACGGCGTCAGCCATCGGCTCCAGCGGTGATAGATCGCCACATGCGCCTGGCGCTCGTGCTGGTAGCGCAGCAGGGCGTCGTCCAGGTCGGCGCCCGCGCGCAACGCATCGCGCAGCGCCAGCGCATCCAGCAGCGCCATGTTCACACCCTGACCCAGCTGTGGACTCATGGAGTGCGCAGCATCGCCGGCCAGCACCAGGCGGCCACGGTACCAGCGCGTCATCACCGAATCGCGGTAGCTGGCGCGGGCCAGCGCGGTGTGCAATTGCACCGTCTCCAGGCGGGCGATGGCATCGGGCCACATCTGCGCCACTTCCTCGCGCCAGGCCGCGATACCGCGTTGTTCCAATGCAGCGAAATCGCTGCACGGCAGACTCCAGAAGAAACTCAGGCGCGGCGTGTCGTCGCCCGGCCGCGTGCCGACCGGCAACAGCCCGATCATCTTGCGTGCGCCGATGTAGCGCTGACGCAGCTCGTCCACGAACGGCCAGTCATCGCGTGGCAACAGGCACCACAATGCGCCCCACGGATACACCCGATCCAGCCGCGTGCCCTGCACCTGCGCGCGCAACGCCGAAGCCGAGCCATCGGCGGCAACGATCAGATCGTAGGGGCCGTGCCACTGCCCACGCTGGTCCTGCACCCGCCTGCCGTCATGGTCGATCGCGGTGATGCGGGTATCGGTCTGCAGTTGCGTACCGTCGGGCCACGCATCGCGCAGCAACGCAAACAAGGCTCCACGCTGCATGCCCACACCCATCAGGCGCGGATCCAGATCGCGGTAACGCATGTCCATCACCGCGCGCCCGCAGGGCGTTTCGCCGTACAGGCGTCGCACCGGCGCGCCGTGCGCCAGGGCCTGCGACAACAAGCCCATCTTCCAAAGCACCTGCAGGCCGCTGGGCTGCAGCAGAAACCCGGCGCCCACCGGTCCCGGTGCTGCCGCGCGTTCGAAGACATCCAACTGGTGCCCATCGGCGCTCAGCAGGACCGCCAGGGCCTGACCGGCCGTTCCGTAGCCCACCACCGCAATCCGCAATGCCCGTTGCATCTTCCCCGACCCTGTTCTGCCCTCGCCATGCCCGCAGGGGCCGGCGCAAAAAAAACCCCGCCGTAGCGGGGTTCTTCAACCGCACAATCAAGTCAGATTACTCGACCGGCGTAATGTTCGAAGCCTGGGCACCCTTGGGGCCCTGGGTCACGTCATACGTGACGGCCTGGCCTTCCTGCAGGCTGCGGAAGCCCTTGGAGTTGATCGCGGAGAAGTGCGCGAAGACATCGGCGCTGCCGTCCTCCGGTGAGATGAAGCCAAATCCCTTGGCGTCGTTGAACCACTTGACGGTACCGTTCGGCATGGTGATGCGAGACCTTTGCAATAATTAATGGGTGATGTACGGCGATGCGTACGCCGCCGAGTATGCAAAGCTTATGCCTCGATGACAATCACCCGCGCGCAAGTTCGCCGATCAGTTCCGGCAGGCCCGACGAGGCCGCCTCGACGTTGGCCAGGACCTCGGCCATGGTGATCTCCTGCGCATCGCCGCAGCCTGCCGCCCAGTTGGCCACGATCGCCAGACAGGCGTATTCCAGGCCTTTTTCGCGTGCCAGGCCGGCCTCCGGCATGCCGGTCATGCCGACCAGATCGCAGCCGTCTCGGCGCATGCGGGCGATCTCTGCAATCGTTTCCAGGCGCGGCCCCTGGGTTGCGCCATAGCATCCGCCGGCCACCAGCGTGACGCCGGTCACTTTGGCTGCGGCGATCACCTTGCTGCGGAACATCGGCGAATACGGGTGGCCGAAATCCACATGCTGCACCTCGCTGCCCGGCTCTTCGCAGAACGTGGAGATGCGGCCCCAGGTGTAGTCGATCAGCTGGTCCGGGCATGCCAGCACGCGTGGTCCGAACGACTCGGTGATGCCGCCGACGGTATTGAGCGCCAGCACACGCGACGCGCCGATTTGCTGCAGCGCAGCGACGTTTGCGCGGTAATTGACCTTGTGCGGCGGCAGCGAATGCCCCTCGCCATGCCGCGCCAGGAAGGCGACGCGATGGCCGAGCAACATGCCGACACGGATCGGCCCCGAGGGCGCACCGTAGGGCGTCTCGATCTCGTGCGTCTGCACCTTGTCGAGCTGTGCGAGCTTGTAGACACCGGTGCCGCCGATGACGGCCAGGGCGATGGAATGGGAAGACATGGGCAACCTCTGTGACGAACGGATGTGGATGCGCGCAACGCGCGGCGGGTTGCGCGCTGCGCCAGGCCAGCGACGAATGACACAGACGCGGCTACCGGCGCCAGGATGCAATGCATTCCTGCAGGGCGCAGGTGCGCGCGGCTGCGGAGCTCACCCGCGCGCTGTCGCGTCCCCAGCGCAGCCGGCATGCGCAGCCGCGGCTGCGGCCGGATGGAGTTACTGCTTCATCGCATAGATGGCGGGAATACCGCGCAACTGCTCGTTGACGTCCATACCGAAACCGAACACGTAGCGGTCGTCCACTTCCACGCCCACGTAATCGGCGGTCACGCCGGGCACGCAGCGGTCGTGGCGCTTGACGGTCAATACCGCCACGCGCACATCGGTCGCCCCCTGCTCCAGGCACCACTGGCGCACACCCTGCAGGGTGTACCCCTCGTCGAGGATGTCGTCCACCAGGATCACCCGGCGACCGAACAACGCGGTGGCCGGGCGGTGCTTCCACACCAGCTCGCCGCCGACGGTTTCGCCGCGGTAACGGGTCGCATGCAGGTAATCGAACTGCAGATCCTGACCACGCGTGCCCAGCTCCAGCGCGAGTTGCCCGGAGAACGGCAGCGCGCCGTGCATGATGGTGAGATACACCGGCACTTCGCCGGCATAGTCGCGCGCGATCGCATCGGCGATGGTGGCGACGGCGGCGTCGATGGCCGGACGATCGACCAGCAGATCGGCTTGGGCCAGGGCCTGGGAAATGGTGAGCGTGGACATCAGGCAAGTGTTCCGAAAGGGGCGGAAAGAGGAGAGTTGAAGGAAGCATCGGTGCCGGCCAGGACGCCGTCCCAACCGAGCGCGCCGCGTCCGATCAGACCGATCAGCGCGGCGGTGTTGAGGCTGCGGCCCTGCACGGCCTGCAGCGATTCGGGAACCAGCTCCGGGTGGCAGACCAGCACCACATCGCAGCCGGCATCCAGATGCGCATGCACCCGCGCTGCCACGCCACCGGCACTGAACGAGGCGGCCATGCCGATATCGTCGGAGAACACCACGCCGCGGAACCCCAGTTGCCCGCGCAGGATCTGCTCGATCCAGCGCGGCGAGTAGCCGGCGGGCTCCGGCGCGACCTGCGGGTAGACCACATGCGCCATCATCACCGCATCGGCGCCGGCCTCGATGCCGGCCACGAACGGCACCAGGTCTTCGGCCTGCAGTACCTCCAGCGGACGCGGATCGCTGGCGTGATCCACGTGGGTATCTTCCAGCACCGTGCCGTGGCCGGGGAAATGCTTGAGCGTGGCCGCCATGCCGGCGCCATGCAGGGCCTGCACATAAGTACGGGTGAACGCGGCCACGACCTGCGGATCGTCGCTGAAGGCGCGATCGCCGATGGCGCGGTTGCCGCGGCCCAGATCCACCACCGGGGCGAAACTCAGGTCCACGCCGCTGGCGCGGACTTCGCCGGCCATCAACTGCGCATGCGCACGGGCCGCAGCGAGTGCGCCCTGCGGATCCTGCGCGTACTGCGCACCGAAGCTCTGCAACGGCGCCAGCGCGCTGAAGCCGTCGCGAAAGCGCTGCACGCGGCCGCCTTCCTGGTCCACACAGATCAGTACCGGGCGCGGAGCCGCAGCGCGGATGGCGGCGCACAGTTCGGCCACCTGGGTGCGCGAAGCGAAGTTGCGGGTGAACAGCACCACGCCGGCCACGGCGTCGTGCTGCAGCCAGTCGCGTTCCTGTGCGCTGAGGTCGGTACCGGCAACGCCGATCAGAAGCATGTTGGGGAACTCCCGGGCCAGGCGCCACCATGGCGCAGCGCGGCATTGTCGCAGATGCGCGCGGCAGCGTCAGATCGCGCATTCAGGCTGGGCTGGCGTGGGCGAAACGGCGCGCGGCTGGCGAACCCGCGTGCCGCCGGCACGTCGACCCCGGGGTCCGCACGCCCCGGCCCGGGCCGGCGTTGCGCAGACCAGTGTGGTGGCTCCTGTGCGCCGGGCCATCCGGCAATCTGTCCTGGCACATCCACTGCGGTGTTGCCCACTGCGCCACTGCTGGAAGGCGTTGTCCGGCCGCGACGGGAGCGGTGCCTGCGATCGGCCCCTGCCCACCGCAGGCGACCTCCTCCCCGGTGTCTCAAAGCCGCTCCAGATTCGCCCGCCAGTGTGCGGCCTGCACCCGAATCCCTTCCAGCACGTCGGCAGACATTGCGTCGAGCTGCCGATACGGCATTGCCAGGCGTTCGTTGGCGCCCAGCACGGCGCGCTGCCGCTGCAGGAAATCCCAGTACAACGCGTTGTACGGGCAGGCCTGTGCACCGACCCGCGCCTTGCGCTGATAGCGGCACCCACGGCAGTAATCGCTCATGCGATCGATGTAGGCCGCGCCACTGATGTAGGGCTTGCTGCCGAGCAGGCCGCCATCGGCGAACTGGCTCATGCCGACCGTGTTGGGCAGCTCCACCCATTCGAAGGCGTCGATGTAGACGCCCAGATACCAGCGGTGCAAGGCCTGCGGATCCAGCCCCGCCAGCAGCGCGAAGTTGCCGATCACCATCAGCCGCTGGATATGGTGGGCGTGCGCATTGGCCAGCGAATTGCCGATCGCATCGGCCAGGCAACGCATGCCGATCTGCCCGTCCCAGAACCAGTGCGGCAGCGGCAGATGCTGATCGAGATGGTTGGACGCGGCGTAACCTGGCATCTGCGACCAGTACACGCCACGCACGTATTCGCGCCAACCCAGGATCTGCCGGATGAAGCCTTCCACCGATGCCAACGGTGCCTGCCCTTGTCGCCATGCCCGCTCGGCACGGCCGATCACTTCGGCCGGGTGCAGCATCTTGAGGTTGAGCGCGAACGACAGCAGCGAATGGAACAACCGCGGGCTGCGCGTGCTCATCGCATCTTCATAGCGGCCGAAGTGCGGCAAGCCGTTCTCGATGAAGGCCTGCAGATGCGCCAGCGCCTCGGCGCGATCCAGCGGCCAGGGCAGCGCATCGGCCATGGGCGCACCGAAGCTGCGCACGCCGGCAGCTTCGATGCTGCGCCACAGCGCACCATGATCGTGCGCGATGCGCCAATCCGCGGGCGCGGCCGGTTCTCCCGGCCACGGCGCGCGATTGTCGTGATCGAAATTCCAGCGCCCCCCTTCCGGCGCGCCGGCGGCATCGAGCAGGACGCGATGGCGTCGGCGCATCTGCCGGTAGAAGACTTCCATGCGCCACTGGCTGCCCGCACCGAAGCATCCCGCCACCTCGTCGCGCGTGGTCAGGAAATGCTCGCTGTCGACCATGCGCACGACAAACGCCTGCCCCGCACCCCACTGCTGCAGGGCCTGGTCCAGCCGCCATTCGTCCGGGGCCTGGTACTGAAGCTGCCGGGCGCGGTAATGCGCCATCAGCGCATCCAGGTTGGCCGGAATCGACTGCCGGTTGCTGGCAGTATCGATCGCCACATAGCGCACGCGGTGGCCGCTTTGTCGCAGCGCTGCCGCGAACGCGCGCATCGCGGCGAAGATCGCCAGGATCTTCTGCGCATGATGAAGCACATAGTCGGTTTCCGCGCGCACCTCCATCAACACGTAGACGACGCCGGGGTCGTGCGTGGCGAACCAGCTGTGCTGCGGATTGAGCTGATCGCCCAGGATCAGCCGCAAGGTATGGGCGGGCGCCTGGGTCATCCTGGCGACCGAAACCGCATCTGCGGCAAGGCACGCTTGCGCCTGCCAGGTGAGCCCATGTGTGCGAGGGTCATGCGTGTGCGAGCGTTGGCGGGCGCCCGCTCCATCGAGCGTCCTGTCGTCACCGCCGAATGCGGCCCGGGGCGCAACGCCGTGTGCGCTCCACCGGCCACGTCCCGCCTCACGACGCAGCGCCCTCCCGCGCAGTGCTGCCGACCGCACGCGCAAGCGCCGTCCCGCTCTGCCAGGCGCCTTCGACCTTGCCGCCTGCCAGCCAGTCGCCGCACAGGCCGAGCCCGAGGCCGGCGTCCCAGACACAACCGGTCTGTCGCGGCGGATCGGTGCTGGCCGCCCCCCAGCGCCGTGCATCGCAGGCCTGCGGAAGCGGCAGGCCCAGCACAGCCAGCGCGGGCAGCAGGCTGGCGATCAGCTGCGCCGGCGTGGCGTGGGCATGCGCCTGGCTCCAGCTTGCCGTGGCATGCAGCAGCCAGGTCTCGGCTCCCGTGCGCGCGGGCTTGCTGGAGTCGCGCGCCACCCAGCGCAACGGGCCGGCATTGACGAACAAGGCATCGTAGCCCGGGTCGACAGCGGTTGCG
This sequence comes from Xanthomonas sp. NCPPB 1067, assembly GCF_020783795.1. Classification (NCBI taxonomy): domain Bacteria; kingdom Pseudomonadati; phylum Pseudomonadota; class Gammaproteobacteria; order Lysobacterales; family Lysobacteraceae; genus Xanthomonas; species Xanthomonas sp. NCPPB 1067. The sequence continues at coordinate 27,860 of NZ_JAJGQG010000006.1, read as the reverse complement.
AACCTCAGCACGACGGCCCAGGCCGGATGCATCTGCGCGCTGCGGGCCAGCTGTGCCAGCGCAGGCGCATGATCGGCCAGCAGCGCGGCCGCGACGGGCGCCGGCACCGCCAGCAGCACCGCATCGACCACGGGGGTCGTCGCCGCCGTCGCAGTGCCGATGTTCACCGCCCATCCCGTGCCGCTGCGCTCGAGAGCCTGGACGCCTGCCCGCATGCGGACATCCAGGCTGGCAGCGAGTGCGCTGGCTGGCGCGCTCATCCCGGGCACTCCGACATACCGCGCCAAGGCGCTTTGCGTAGGCCGCAGCGTTGTTCCATCCCAACTGGCCACGCGTGCGGACCAGCGCGCGGCCAGGCCGGCAGCCATCCAGGCCTCCACCACGGCCGCAAAGTCCGGATCGCGCGCGGTGAAGTACTGCGCCCCATCGTCGCACTGCCAGCCCTGCCCGGCGCAGGTATGCATGCGCCCGCCAACCGCATCGGCACTGTCGTAGACCGTCACCGCCTTGCCCGCCTTCTGCAAGGCATCGGCACAGGCCAACCCGGCCAGGCCGGCGCCGATCACCGCCACCGTCTGCGGGCAATGCGGTTGCGTCACCGGATCAACCCCATGCACCGGCATGCGGCAACCGGCAGCTCACACTGCGCAGCCATCCGGCCCGCAGGCATCGGCGCCGCCCACCGGCACCGAGGCAGCCGCCAGCTGCAACAGCGCCTGGGCGAAACTCTCCGCTGGCTGTGCGCCCTGGATCAGGCTGCGCCCGTCGATCACGAAGCTCGGCACCGCCCCAATGCCCAGTGCGCGGGCCTGCGCCAGCTGCGCCTGCACCTCCACCGTGCCCTCGTCCGAGTCCAGCATCGCCTGCACACGCGCAGCTGCAAGACCACCGGCTTCACCGGCACGCACCAGCGTCTCGGTCGCCGCCACATTGCGTCCTTCGGCGAAGTGGGCATGGAACAGGGCTTCCATGGCCGCACCCACGTCGCCTTCGTGCGTGGCCAGCCACAGCAGCCGATGCGCACGCAGCGTACTGACCTGCACCTGGCCGCGCCCGAAGTCGAACGGCAGGCCTTCTGCACGCGCGGTGGCCTGGGTCTGCGCGAGCATCTGATCCACGCGTGCGGCGTCGCCGAACTTGCGTGCCAGGGCATCGCGCAACGGCACCGGTGCTGCACCGGCATCCGGATCCAGCTCGAAGGCGTGATAGTGAACATCCAGCGCAGGCGCCTTGTCGCCGAGCATGGCGACCGCCTGCTCGAAACGACGCTTGCCGATCCAGCACCAGGGACAGACCACGTCGGACCAGATATCGATGCGCATAAGCGGGATTGGGGATGGGGATGGGGATTCGCAGAGCATAAGCCCCGACACGCGGATTGGGGATTGGGGATTTGCAACGCATCGCCCAGGGCCGACGCATCACCCTTGCTCTTCTACGAATCCCCAGTCCCGACTCCCTGCCACCGCTTGAACGGATGCGATGCCAGCGCCAGGTTGTAGTAACGCGTGTCGTCGGTGACTTCCGCACCGATCCAGTCGGGCCTGGCAAAGGCCTCCTCCGCGTGGGCGAGCTCGATCTCGGCCACCACCAGGCCGGCATTGTCGCCGAGGAATTCGTCCACTTCCCACACATGCCCCTGGTACTGAACCAGATGCCGGCGCTTGTCGATCAGCCCGCCGACGCACAGGTCCAGCAACGCGCGTGCATCGGTCACGGGAATCGGATAGTCGAATTCCTGCCGGGTATGCCCCACCTCGCGCGACTTCAGATTCAAGAACGCGCTCTCGCCCTGCACGCGCACGCGCACCGACGCGTTCTGCGTCCCGCTGCGCAACGCCGCCTGGTCGTTGATATAGCCCTGTGCCATCGGGATCACCGCATGCGCGGCACTGCGCCACCCGTCGCCGGTGACGAGAAACTTGCGTTCGATTTCTAAGGGCATGGCATTCGGGATTCGGGATTGGGGGATTGGTTAGAGCAGCGCGACATGCGCTGGGAGCTTGCCACCGCCTGCGGCACACGATTGGCAAAGCTTCGATCTGGCGCTTGGTGAAAGCGGGTAGCGCAGGGACATCACGACTGGCCGTTGCCAATCCCGAATGCCCAATCCCCAATCACCGCCTCTCGAACACCGCAATGCTTTCCACATGCGCGGTGTGCGGGAACATGTCCATTGCCCCTGCCGATACCAGGGTAAAACCCTGCTCGTTGACCAGATAGCCGGCATCGCGTGCCAGCGAGCCCGGGTGGCAGCTGACATAGACGATGCGCTGGAAGCGCTTCAACGGCAGCTGCTGCAGGACTTCCAGCGCGCCGGAGCGCGGCGGGTCCAGCAGCAGCTTGTCGAAGCCCTGCTTCATCCATGGCGCACTGCGCTGGTCCTGGGTCAGGTCGGCTGCATGGAACTGCGCATTGTCCAGGCCGTTGCGCTGGGCGTTCTCCCTGGCGCGCGCCACCAGCCCGGCATCGCCCTCCACGCCCACCACCTCGCGCACCGTGCGTGCCAACGGCAGGGTGAAGTTGCCCAGACCGCAGAACAGGTCGAGCACGCGATCCTCGAGGCCGGCGTCGAGCAGTGCCAGCGCATGGGCGATCATCTTCTGGTTGAGCGAGGCATTGACCTGGATGAAGTCCAGCGGCCGGAACGCCAGTTCGACATCCCACTGCGGCAGGCGGAACGCCAGCGGCACCTCGCGCGGCCACAGCGGATGCACGCTGTCCACGCCACCGGGCTGCAGGAAGATCGCAAAGCCGTGCGCTTGCGCGAACTCCACCCAGGCCTGCCGATCGCGCTCGCTGAGCGGCTGCATGTGCCGAATGGTCAGCGCCACCGCCTCGTCGCCGGCAATGAACTCGATCTGCGGGATATCGCGCTTGCCGTCCATGCCTTCGATCAGCGCCGCCAGCAGCGGGATCTTCTCGCCGATCTGCGGGATCACCGTGTAGCAGACCGACAGGTCGGCGACGAAGCGCGGATCCAGTTCGCGAAAACCGACCAGTGTCTTGTCTTTCTTCTCTACCCGCCGCACCGAGAAGCGTCCCTTGCGGCGGTAGCCCCAACTGTCGCCGACCAGCGCCGGCAGGACCGTCTGCGGGGCCACGTGCCCGATACGCTCCAGGTTGTCCATCAGCACACGCTGCTTGGCGACGATCTGCTGCGATTCCTCCAGGTGCTGCAGCACGCAGCCGGCACAGACGCCGAAGTGCGGGCAGCGCGGCGCCACCCGCTGCGGCGAAGCCTCCAGCACTTCCACGGTCCTGGCTTCGTCGAAATGGCGGCTGCGCGCGGTGGGCTCGGCACGCACCAGCTCACCCGGCAAGGCGCCGCTGATGAAGGTGACCTTGCCGCCCTCGCCGTCGCGACGGGCCACGCCGCGGCCGTCGTGGCTGAGGTCGGTGATGGCGGTCTGGAAAGGAGTACGGTCGAGGCGATTGCGGGTTCTGGCCACGTGGCGACAGGCTGCGGGCAAAAAGGGTGCGTATTGTCGCAGATGCGATCGGTGCAGGCCTCCCCGGGAGACGCGCCGATTGTCGCGCCTCGCAAACCCAGGCAAACTTCGCGGGCGCGCGGCGACTCAGGACGCGGCATCGCTGGCAAGGAGGCAGCATGAACATGGCAACCCGTCAGGAACCCCATCCACGCCTGCTGTTGGTGGAAGACGACCCGATCAGTCGAGGCTTCCTGCAGGCTGCGCTCGAAAGCCTTCCGGCCGTGGTGGATTGCGCCGACTCGCTGTCTTCGGCGCTGGACCGTGCCCGCGAACGCCGCCACGACCTATGGCTGATCGATGTGAACCTTCCCGACGGCACCGGCGGCGGCCTGCTGCGCGCGTTGCGCCTGCTGCATCCGGACGTGCCCGCGCTGGCGCATACCGCCGACGGTAACGCGGCCATGCAACATGCCCTGCAGTCCGACGGGTTCCTGGAAATGCTGGTCAAGCCGCTGGGCACCGAGCGCCTGCTGCAGGCGGTGCGCCGCGGGCTGGCACGCGGCCGTTACAGCGTCGCACCGGTCGGCGTATTGGATATCGCCGCCAGCGACTGGGACGAGGCGGCCGCGCTGAGCGCCCTCAATGGGCAGCAGCACCACCTCAAGGCCCTGCGCGAGCTGTTCCTGGCCGAGCTTCCCGGCACCCGCGATGCGGTGGAGTCGGCCTTGAAGATCAGCGACGACCAGGCCTTGCGCGACCAGCTGCACCGGCTGCAGGCCAGCTGCGGTTTCGTCGGTGCCGCACGGCTGGCCGGCGCAGTGCGCCTGCTGCGCGGCGATCCGCAGTCGCGCACCGCACAGACCCAGTTCCATGCAGCGGTGGCCGCGTTACTGCATTGAAGAGGGAGTCGTTGTCGCTTCGCCACGTGCCGATGGCCAGCGAAGGGCCTGTGCACTTCGGGTCACTCATAGGTAGCGCAACACCCTCGCAGCGGCGCTGCCGATCAGCGGTGCCGCGCCAAATCTTCGAGCATTTCCCAGGATTTCAGCGCGCGTCCATTCAAATGATGCAGCAGCACGCGACGCATGCTGCGACGCAGGCCGGGCAGATCCTCGGTGCTGGGCATGCGGTCCTCGCCCAAGGCGAGCAAGGCCGCGCCGGTGACGGTCTCGCGCCGGTCCTGCGCCATGCGTTCGCTCAATACCCGCATGGCGCCATCCTGCGGATCGAGCCGGTAGCGCGCCGCCGGATCGATCGGTTGCCCATCGCCATCGTGTTGCAGATCGAAACCGAATCCCAGCCCATCCAGGACATCGCGTTCGAAGCGGCGCAGCCCCCAGGCCAGCGGCAGCTCGGAGGCCAGATGCGCGCGCGCCTGCGCATAGCACGCATACAGCTCCGGGACGGCATCGTTGCGTGGCGCCAGGCGCAGCAGCAGCTCGCAGATGTAAAAGCCGGCCAGCATGCGTTCGCCGAACAGGCGCGGCGCAGTGTCCAACGCCTCGGCCTGGCGGAGTTGCGCGAGTTCGCCGCGTTGCACCGCGCTGAACTGGATCAACTGCAGCGGCTGCAGCGCCGCTCGCAAGGCCTGCTTGCGCGGACCTTGCACTCCGCGCGCCAGCACCCCGACCCGCCCATGCTGTTCGGTCAATACCTCCACCAGCAGACTGGTCTCGCGCCAGGCCCGCACGTGCAGGACGAAACCGCGCGCATGTTCGATCAACATGGGGGAAATGGCCGGGACCGGGGACCCGGGGCCCGGGACCCGGGAAAAGCGCAGGATCGGCCGTCGACCTGCAACGCGGCGCGGCGATCGGGGGCCGCGCCAATGCCGTCAGCGCAGCATGCGAATCTGAAAAATGCGAAAAAACGTCTTCCCGGCAGTATGCCGACCAACTGCCTGACCCAGCTTTTCCCGAGTCCCCGGTCCCGGGTCCCGGGTCCCGGCCCTCCCGGCTTCATTCGTAGCCGAACGCCTTCAGCGCCGCCTCGTCGTCCGACCAGCCCTCGCGTACGCGCACCCAGGTTTCCAGGAACACCTTGGCACCGAACAGCCGCTCCATCTGCAGGCGCGCCTTGCCGCCGATCTCCTTCAGACGGGTGCCGCCCTTGCCGATCACGATCGCCTTCTGGCCTTCGCGCTCGACCCAGATCACCGCACCGATGCGCAGCAGCGCACCGTCCTCGGCAAACCGTTCGATTTCCACCGTGGTCGCATACGGCAGTTCTTCGCCGAGCTGGCGCATCAGCTGCTCGCGCACCAGTTCGCCGGCCAGAAAGCGCTGGCTGCGGTCGGTGATCTCGTCCTCGCCGAACATGGGTTCGGCCTCGGGCATCAGCTTGAGCAGATCGCTCACCAACGCCTCCAGGCCCTTGCGCTTGAGCGCCGAGACCGGATGCACCGCAGCGAACGTGCGTCCCTCGCTGATCTGCGCCAGGAACGGCAACAACGCAGACTTGTCCTTGAGCCGGTCGACCTTGTTGACCACCAGCACCACCGGCACGTCGGCATCGCTGAGCACGCGGAAGGCCAGCGTGTCTTCCTCGTCCCAACGCCCGGCCTCGATCACCAGCACCGCCGCATCCACGCCTTCGAGCGAGCCACGCGCCGCACGGTTCATCACCCGGTTCATCGCGCGCTTCTGCTCGCGATGCAGTCCGGGTGTGTCGACCAGCATCAGCTGCCCTTCCGGAAAGGTGGCAATGCCCAGCAACCGGTGGCGCGTGGTCTGCGGCCGGTTGGAGACGATGCTGACCTTGGCGCCCACCAGGGCGTTGGTCAGGGTGGATTTGCCGACATTCGGCCGGCCGATCACGGCAACGCTGCCGCTACGGTGGGGGGTGGTTTCGCTCACGTGTTGACATCCAGTTGTGCGATGACGGTGGCCGCGGCCTGCTGCTCGGCAAGACGGCGCGACGTGCCCTGGCCTTCGGCGCGGGCAAGAGGCTGTTCCAGCATGCAGGCGACATGGAACTGCTTGGCATGTTCGTCGCCGCTTTCGCTGATCAGCGCATAGGTCGGCAGGGGCAGCTGACGCGCCTGCAGCCATTCCTGCAGCCGGGTCTTGGGATCTTTCTCGGCCTTGCCGACCGGCAACGCCGCCAGCGAGGACTCGAACCACGGCAGCACCACTGCACGACAGCGCTCGAAGCCACAGTCGAGATAGATGGCCGCCACGATCGCCTCCACCGCATCGGCCAGGATCGAATCGCGGCGGTGTCCGCCGGATTTGAGTTCGCCCGGACCCAGCGTCAGCCGTTCGCCCAGATTGAGCGTGCGGCCGATCACCGCCAGCGCACCCTCGCGCACCAGTTCGGCGCGCGCGCGGGTGAGCGCGCCCTCGTCGGCCTTGGGCCAGCGCTGGTACAGCGCCTCGGCGATCAACAGGTTGACGATGCCGTCGCCGAGAAACTCCAACCGCTCGTTATGCGGCGTCCCGGCGCTGCGATGGCGCAGCGCCTGGGCGAGCAGACCCGGATCGGCGAACGCATGCCCGATCGGATCGCCACGCTGGAAGGTTCTATTCGACACCACGTCCGATCATGTCCTGCGACGTATCGAACTTGCCGACCACGTCGAGATTGCCGACCAGTTCGCGGCGCACCTCGTAGTTGACCTTCATCCGCCAGCCGCCATCGATGCGCTCGAACTTCACGTCCTCTTTCTTGACGTTTTCCGAGTAGTTGATGTACAGCCGGCGAAAGAACAGATCCTGCAACTTGGACGGATCCATGTTGGCGCTGCCGGGCTCGTTGGCCAGGCCCTTCATCGCCGTGCGGACGGAGTAGTACTCCTGGTACATCGGAAACAGCTTCATCCCGATGTACAGGCCGAACCCCACCACCGCCAGCACCACCACGAACGACGTCAACGTCATACCGCTTTGCTTGCGCTTCATTGTGCTTCCCCCGGCACGCCGTGCGTGCAGTTACTGGATTCCGGTCCCGATCCGCGACGGATCGAAACTCCCCTTGCAGAACCACCCTTCGCAATTGAGCCAGATCAGGAACGCCTTGCCGCGCAGGTTGGCTTCCGGCAGGAAATGCGTCTGGGTCCAGAACCGGCTGTCCTCGCTGTTGTCGCGATTGTCCCCCATCACGAAATAGCTGTCTGCCGGCACCGTCCAGTCGCCCTGGCCGGCCGGCATGTTGCGGTCCACCCACTCCAGCACGGTGTGGGTGCGGCCCGGCAGGTCCTCGACCAGCAGCGTGGTGCCGGTCATTTCGGAACCCTTGCCCTTGCCGATGTACTCGCCCTTGACCGTATAGCGCATGGGCTTGTCGTTGATGTACAGCGTATCGCCGTGGAAGCCGATCTTGTCGCCCGGCAGGCCGACCACCCGCTTGATCCAGTTCTGGTCCGGCGCGTGCGGCGGCTTGAACACCACCACGTCGCCGCGCTTGGGCTCGCCGGTGGAAATGAACTTGGTATTGGTGATCGGCAGACGGAAGCCGTAGGCGAACTTGTTGACCAGGATGAAATCGCCGATCAGCAGATTGGGCATCATCGAGCTGGACGGAATCTTGTACGGCTCGGCCACGAAGCTGCGCAGGATCAGCACCACCGCCAGTACCGGGAAGAAGGCGCGCGAGTAGTCGATGATCGCCGGCTCGCTGTCCAGCAGGCCGGCGCGCGCGGCGCGGCGCTTGGCCAGGAACAGCTTGTCCAGCAGCCAGACGAAGCCGGTACCCAGGGTCAGCACAACCAGGACGATTTCAAACCATTTCATTGATGTTCCTTCGGAACGGGATTCGGGATTGGAGATTGGGGATTCGCAATAGCAGGAAGGCGGACGAGCCGTTACCAATCCCGAATGACGAATCCCGAATCCCTGCTACTTATCCATCTGCAGGACCGCCAGGAAGGCTTCCTGCGGAATCTCCACGCGGCCGACCTGCTTCATGCGCTTCTTGCCTTCCTTCTGCTTCTCCAGCAGCTTCTTCTTGCGCGAGACGTCGCCACCATAGCACTTGGCCAGCACGTTCTTGCGCATCGCCTTGACCGTGGAACGCGAGATGATCTGCGATCCGATCGCGGCCTGGATCGCCACATCGAACATCTGCCGCGGGATCAGATCCTTCATCTTTTCGCACAGTTCGCGGCCGCGCCGGTCGGCATGACTGCGGTGCACGATCAGCGACAAGGCATCGACCTTGTCGCCGTTGATCAGCACGTCCACGCGCACGAACGGGCCCGCGTCGAAACGCACGAAGTGGTAATCCAGCGAGGCATAGCCACGGCTGACCGACTTGAGCTTGTCGAAGAAATCCAGCACCACCTCGGCCATCGGCAGCTCGTAGCTGATCTGCACCTGGCTACCCAGGTAGTTGATGCCGATCTGGGTGCCGCGCTTTTCCTCGCACAGCTTGATGATGTTGCCGATGTACTCCTCGGGAGTGAGCACGTTGGCACGGATGATCGGCTCGCGAATCTCATCCACCAGGTTCAACTGCGGCAGCTTGGCCGGGTTGTCCATGTTGATGACCGAGCCATCGGTCTTGAGCACTTCGTACACCACGGTCGGTGCGGTGCTGATCAGGTCCAGGTTGTACTCGCGCTCCAGGCGCTCCTGCACGATCTCCATGTGCAGCATGCCCAGGAAGCCGCAGCGGAAGCCGAAGCCCATCGCCTCGGAACTTTCCGGCTCGAAGCGCAGCGCCGCATCGTTCAACCGCAGCTTGTCCAGGGCTTCGCGCAGGTCCGGGTAATCCTCGGCATCGACCGGGAACAGGCCGGCGAACACGCGCGGCTGCATCTCCTGGAAGCCGGGCAGCGCATGCGGTGCGGGATCGGCGGCCAGGGTCAGCGTGTCGCCGACCGGCGCACCGTGCACGTCCTTGATCGAGGCGTTGATCCAGCCCACTTCGCCGGCGCCCAGTGCAGCCAGTTCCTTGCGCTTGGGGGTGAACACGCCGACCTTGTCGACCAGGTGGGTGCGCCCGGTGGACATCACCAGGATCTTGCTGCCCGGCTTGATCTCGCCCTGCATCACCCGCACCAGCGAGACCACGCCCAGGTAGTTGTCGAACCAGGAATCGATGATCAGCGCCTGCAGCTTGTCGGTATCGCGCGGGGTCGGTGGCGGGATGCGATGCACGATCGCCTCCAGCACCAGATCGATGTTCAGACCGGTCTTGGCGCTGACCGCGACCGCGTCTTCGGCATCGATGCCGATCACCGCTTCGATCTCGGCCTTGGCGCGGTCGACATCGGCGGTGGGCAGGTCGATCTTGTTGAGTACCGGCACCACTTCCAGGCCCTGCTCCACTGCGGTGTAGCAGTTGGCCACCGACTGCGCTTCCACGCCCTGCGCGGCATCGACCACCAGCAACGCGCCTTCGCAGGCGGCCAGCGAGCGGCTGACTTCGTAGGAGAAGTCCACATGCCCGGGGGTGTCGATGAAGTTCAGGTGGTAGGTCTGCCCGTCCTTGGCCGTGTACGGCAGGGACACCGACTGCGCCTTGATGGTGATGCCGCGTTCGCGCTCGATCGGGTTGGAGTCCAGCACCTGGGCCTCCATCTCGCGTGCCTGCAGGCCGCCACACAGCTGGATGATCCGGTCGGCCAGGGTGGATTTACCGTGGTCGACATGGGCGATGATGGAAAAATTGCGGATGTTCCGCATTGAATCAGAGGACATTGAGGTGGGCGCCGGCGCAGCCGTCGTCAGGGTAACGCGGCATTATCGCATGCTTTGGTGCAGGGATTAGGGAGTCGGAATTGGGGATTCGAAACGGCAGAGCAAAGACAGGCACCCGCGAGCGGGAGCCTGCCCTTGCCAATCCCGAATCACCAATGACGAATCCCGGCCTCCCTCACCCGCCGGCCTTCAGGGCCACATAACTGGTGGCCTTGCCGTCGGTGACCAGCAGCATGACCACGTCGCCCTTCTTGTAACTGGACAGCGCGCGGTTGAGTTCGGCGACACTGCCGACCTTGGTCCGGCCGACCCGGGCGATGACCAGGCCCGGCGACAGCGGCGGCTGGGTGCTGCGCGCCGCCGCGCCGGTCACCGCCGCGATGCGCACGCCCTCGCCTGCCTCCAGGCCCAGGCGGCCGCGCTCGGCGGCGGTCAGGTCGGCAACCTGCAGGCCGAGCAAGGCCACGCTGGCCGGGGCCTCCGGCTTGTCGTCGGCGGCAGCACTGCGCGGCGCGGCGCTGTCGCTGCCGTCCTGCAACGGCGCCAGGGTCACGCTGATCTGGCGCGGCTTGCCGTCACGCAGCACCTCCAGGGCGACCTTGGTACCCGGCGCCATCAGCCCGATCATCGGCGGCAGATCGCTGGCGACATCGATCGGCTTGCCGTTGACCGAGCGGATCACATCGCCCACCTCGATGCCGGCCTTGGCCGCCGGGCTACCGGCCGGGATATCGTTGACCAGCGCACCGCGGGTGTCCGGCAGGCCCAGGCCTTGCGCCTTGAGCGAATCGATCGGGCCGACCGCCACGCCCAGCATGCCGCGGCTGACCCGGCCGGTGGCCTTGATCTGCTCGGCCGCACTGAAGGCCAGGTCGATCGGGATCGCAAAACTGATCCCCATGTAGCCACCGGAGGCGGAGAAGATCTGCGAATTGATGCCGACCACCTCGCCACGGGTGTTGAGCAGCGGGCCGCCCGAGTTGCCCTGATTGATCGCCACGTCGGTCTGGATGAAGGGCACGTAGCGCTGATCGGCATACGGGTTGCTGCGGCCGGTGGCGCTGACGATGCCGGCGGTCACCGAGTGATCCAGGCCGAACGGCGAGCCGATCGCCACCACCCATTGGCCCGGCTTGAGCGTATTGGAATCGCCCAGGCGCACGGTGGGCAGGCCCTTGGCCTCGATCTTCAGCAGCGCCACGTCGAACTGTTCGTCGCTGCCCACCACCTTGGCCTTGAACTCGCGGCGATCGGTCAGCTTGACGGTGACCTCGCTGGCGCCATCGACCACGTGATGATTGGTCAGCACATAGCCATCGGCAGAAATGATGAAGCCCGAGCCCATCGACTTGCCGGCGATGCCGCCATCGTCATCGCCGCCGCCCGGCCCCTGACGCGGGCCGCCGGGCATCTGGAAATCCGGGCCAAAGAAGCGCCTGAAGAACTCCGGCATCTGCTCGTCGTCGGGCATCGCACCGCCGCCACGGCCACCCGGGCCACTGCGCTGCTGCCGCGCCATCGCGTCCTTGCGGGTGATGGTGGTTTCGATATTGACCACGCCCGGGCCCACCTGCTCGACGAGGTTGGTGAAATCCGGCAAGCCCGCCACCAGCTGCGGCGCCGGGGTGGTGCTGCGGTTGGCGGCGATCGGCGCGCTGGCCTTGGACGCGGGCGCCGGCGCGGTTTGCTGGGCGCAAGCGGCCAGCGGCAGGGTCATGGCGAGCAGGCCGAACATCTGGGTACGGATGCGGTGATTCATCGAGTTGCCTCCGATGGCAGGGCGACAGGAACCGGAACCCGTGCAACCGCGCGGGTCCGACAAGGTAACGGGAGGGAGGGCGCCGAGTGGATGAAGATCGGCCGCCGGATCAGCGTTGCGGGCCCTGCGCCGGCGATGGCTGGCTCGGTGCTGGAGCCCGGACCGCCTGCGGCGCTGGTTCGAACGGATAGAACGCCGGGCCCTGACGACTCTGGCTGAAGCTGGCATTGAGCGGGCTGTCGGCAGCGCCGGACAGCGCCGCGCGTGGCCAGGGTCGCGCCTGCAGGGTGGTATCCGGGTGCGTGAACGGGTTGGACGACGCCACCGGGCTGGCCGCCGGCGCCGTCGCGGCGGCGGACGCCACCATCACGGCCGGCGCCTGCTGCTGTCGCGCTGCCGCACTGCGTGCCGCCTGCTGATTACGGGTCGCGGCGCCGCGGCGCGTGGACGCCAGCGCAGCGGCCGGCACCGCGGCGACCAGCGCACCGCCGTCGCCGGGATTGGCGGGAGCGGGCGCTGCAGGCGCCTTCGGCGCGATGGACGGCTGGGCTGCTGCAGGCATCTGTGCAGCGGTGGCGTACACCGGCACCTCGGTCACCGATGGAGCCGGGTCGGGCAGGCGTTCGCGCGCCATGAACATCGCAATCGCCGCGACCGAGGCAGCGATCGCCGCGCCGCCGCCCCAGCGCCAGCGTACGGCCGCGCGCGGCGCCGGCTGTGGCTGCGGTGCAGGCTCGTCGGCAATCGCGCTGCGTACACGCGCCGCGAAATCCAGCGGCGCCGGCGCACTGGCGGCGCCGCGCAGCACGTCGCCGCATAGCTGCCAGCGCTCCTGGCAGCCGGCCAGTTCCTCGTCGTGGGCCAGCCTGCGCAGCAGGAAGCGCGATTCGTCGGCACTCAATTCGCCGTCGACCAACGCAGACAGCTGCTGGCGATAGTGAAGCTCGAACTTGTCAGTGGTGGACATGTCGGCGTTATGGCTCATACACGGTGTCGCTCACGGGTAGCGCTTTCGGTCTCCAGCAGAGGCCGCAGCTCGTTGTCGATGGCCTCGCGCGCCCGGAAGATGCGCGAACGCACCGTTCCGATCGGGCAATCCATCTTTCGCGCGATGTCCTCGTAGCTCAGGCCGTCCACCTCGCGCAGGGTGATGGCCGCCCGAAGTTCTTCCGGCAGGGCTTGGACCGCACGCATCACCGTTTGTTCCAGCTCCTGTCGCATCAATTCGCGCTCCGGGGTGTCGGTATCGCGCAACCGCGTCGCCCCATCGAACTGCTCGGCATCGCCGATCTCGATATCGTCGGTGGGCGGCCGGCGGTTGTGCGCGACCAGATGGTTCTTGGCAGTGTTGACGGCAATGCGGTGCAGCCATGTATAGAACTGGGCGTCGCCGCGGAAACTGTTGATCGCGCGATACGCGCGCACAAAGGTGTCCTGGGCCACGTCCTGGCATTCGCTCCAGTCGGCGATGTAGCGCCCGATCAGGGCGACGATGCGATGCTGGTACTTGCGCACCAGCACATCGAACGCCGCGCTCTCGCCGCGCTGCACGCGCCGGACCAGTTCCAGATCCAGCTCCTGAGGTGTATCGACTTCGGCCATGCTGGGCCGCACTCCTGTCAGCCCACCGAAGTCGGGCAATGAGACCGCCGTTGAAGAGGAAAGTTCATACCGATCCGTACGATCGTCACGCATCAGGGTAGCGATGCCGATGCGCCGCTGGCGACGCCTCGCCGAAGCGCGCGCCGCCCCTGTCGACAGGTATGGGTATTTGACGTGAAGGAAACAACCTCTGGATGATAACGACCTTTCCTTACTATCGCCGGACGGCCAGACGCATGCTTCCAGGTTTCGACGGGCTCCGATTCAGCCACTGGCAGGCCGACCTGCGCGAGGACGGCGTGCTCGTGCTCAGCCTCGATCGCCAGGGTGCCGCAGTCAACGCATTTTCGCAGGACGTGCTGCTCGAGCTGGGCGCGCTGGTCGAGCGCCTGGCGCTGGATCCGCCCAAGGGCGTGGTGCTGCGCTCGGGCAAGGCCAATGGCTTCATCGCCGGCGCGGACCTGAAAGAATTCCAGGAATTCGACCGCAGGGGTACCGTCAACGACGCCATCCACCGCGGCCAGCAGGTGTTCCAGAAGCTGGCAGAACTGCCCTGCCCCACGGTCGCCGCCATCCATGGCTTCTGCATGGGCGGCGGTACCGAGATCGCGCTGGCGTGCCGCTACCGGGTGGCCTCCGACGACGGCAGCACCCGCATCGGCCTGCCAGAGACCAAGCTCGGCATCTTTCCCGGCTGGGGTGGCAGCGCCCGCTTGCCGCGCCTGATCGGCGCACCGGCGGCGATGGACCTGATGCTGACCGGCCGCAGCGTGTCGGCCAAGGCCGCACGTGCGATGGGCCTGGTGGACAGGGTCGCCGCCCCCGCCGTGCTGGTGGACGTGGCCGCCGCGCTGGCGCTGGCCGGGACCGCGCGCCCGCTCAAGCAACGCGCCACCGCCTGGGCCACCAACACCCTGCTCGCGCGCAAGCTGCTGGCACCGCAGATGCGCAAGCAGGTCGCACGCAAGGCGCGCAAGGAGCATTACCCAGCGCCGTATGCCCTGATCAACGTGTGGGAACGCGCGGGAGGCAGCGGCATCCACGCGCGCCTGGCCGCCGAACGCAAGGCGGTGGTCAAGCTCGCCAGCACCCCGGCCGCGCGCAACCTGATCCGCATCTTCTTCCTCACCGAGCGGCTGAAGGCGCTGGGCGGCAAGGACGCCGGCGGCGGCGCGGCGGCGCCGATCCGTCATGTGCATGTGATCGGTGCCGGCGTGATGGGCGGCGATATCGCGGCATGGGCCGCTTACAAGGGCTTCGAGGTCACCTTGCAGGATCGCGAGCAGCGCTTCATCGACACCGCACTGACGCGTGGCGGCGAGCTGTTCGCCAAGCGAGTCAAGGACGAGGCCAAGCGCCCGGCGGTGGCCGCTCGCCTGCGCGGTGACCTGGCCGGTGCAGGCGTGGCGCAGGCGGATCTGGTGATCGAGGCGATCATCGAGAACCCGCAGGCCAAGCGCGAGCTGTACCAGTCGATCGAGCCGCAGCTCAAGCCGGACGCCGTACTGACCACCAATACCTCGTCGATCCCGCTGACCGAGCTGCGCGGCCATCTGCTGCGCCCGGCGCAGTTCGCCGGCCTGCACTATTTCAACCCGGTGGCGATGATGCCGTTGGTGGAAATCGTGCAGCACGACGGGCTGGATCCGGCCAACGTGGCGCGCCTGGCGGCCTTCTGCAAGGCGCTGGACAAGTTTCCGGTGCCGGTGGCGGGCACGCCGGGCTTCCTGGTCAACCGCGTGCTGTTTCCGTACCTGCTGGAAGCGGCCACCGCCTACGCCGAAGGCATTCCCGGCCCGGTGCTGGACAAGACCGCGGTCAAGTTCGGCATGCCGATGGGGCCGATCGAACTGATCGACACCGTGGGCCTGGACGTGTCCGCAGGTGTCGGCGCGGAGCTGGCGCCGTTCCTGCACCTGCCGATTCCGGCGGCGCTGGCGACGGTGGAAGCGGGCAAACGTGGCAAGAAGGATGGCCAGGGGCTGTACAAGTGGGAGAACGGGCGTGCGGTCAAGCCCGAGGTTCCCAGCGGCTACGCCGTGCCGGCCGATCTGGAGGACCGCCTGATCCTGCCGCTGCTCAACGAAGCGGTCGCCTGCCTGCACGACGGCGTGGTGGCCGATGCCGATCTGCTCGATGCCGGCGTCATCTTCGGTACCGGCTTTGCGCCGTTCCGCGGCGGCCCGATCCAGTACATCCGCAGTGCCGGCGCCGATGCGCTGCTGGCGCGCCTGCAGGCGCTGCACGCGCGCTACGGCGAGCGCTTCGCGCCGCGCCCGGGCTGGGACTCGGCGGTGTTGCGCGAGCCGGTGGCGTGAATCCGGACCCGATCCAATCTTGTGAATGATCGAATGCAGCAAGGCCGCCGACTGGCGGCCTTGCTGCTTCTGAGCAGCCCGTTCAGAGCGGCCAACAGCACGGAGCGCGTCGTCGCTGGGCGAGTGTGGACGGTGCGGAGGAAGCGCAATGTGCGAGCGATGTGTACCGATTCCGGGCACCGGCCGCGCCCGTCTGGCGGTGAGCGCAGTCGTTCTGTCAGCCGCTCTCGGCGGCGCTTGGCACGGGGCGTTGCCGCAGCCGCGGTGGCGTGGATGGATCGACACCCGCCGGGCGGTCGGTGCCGACACCGGAAACGCATCGGTGCATCAATGCCGGTGACGATGCCCGGTGTGCCCATGATCGTGGTGGGCGTGATGCGCGGCCGCCTGCACGGACGCCGGGCTCCCGCAAGGATGCTTACCGCAGTCGCCGCTTTCCACCTGCAGGGTCACGTGGTCGATGTCGAAGCGTTCGTGCAGCAGCGCGGCGAGCGCATCGCGCAGCTGGTCGCGGTCGACGGACTCGCCCACCACCACGTGCGCGGTGAGAGCAGGCGTACTGGACGCCAGTGCCCAGACATGCAGGTCGTGCACGTCGTCGACCCCCGGGTAGCCGGCCAGTGCCTGCCGTACCTGCGCCAGATCGATGCCCTTGGGGACGCCCTCGAGCAGCACATTGATCGCCTCGCGCAGCAGCACCCAGGTACGCGGCAGCACCCATAGGCCGATCAGCACCGCAAGCACCGGGTCGATCCAGTGCCAGCCGGTCCAGCGGATCAGCAGGGCGCCGATGATCACCGCCACCGAGCCGAGCATGTCGCTCCACACTTCCAGGTAGGCGCCCTTGACGTTGAGGCTTTCGCCGCTGCCGGCATGCAACAGCTTCATCGCGATCAGGTTGATCACCAGGCCCAGCCCGGCGATCAGCAGCATGCCGTTGGAGGAGATGTCCTGCGGTGCGCGGAAGCGTTGCGCGGCCTCCCACAGAATGTAAGCGCCGACCGCGAACAGCAATGCGCCATTGGCCAGCGCCCCCAGCGCTTCCAGCCGCACATAGCCGTAGGTGCGGCGCGCGTCCGCGGGGCGCCGGCTCAGCCGCACCGCGAGCAGCGCGATCATCAACCCGAGCGTATCCGTCGCCATGTGCGCCGCGTCGGACAGCAGCGCCAGGCTGTTGCTGACGAACGCACCGATCACTTCGGCCACCAGGAACGTCGCCGTCAGGCCTAGCGCCCACCATAGCGGTGTTTCGTGGCGAATCTCGCTGGGGGCGTGATTGTGGTCGTGTCCCATGCTGTGCGGCCTCGTGCAATGCGCGCACCTTAAGCACGCGCGTCTGCGGAGACTATTACACGCAAGCGTAATGAGATCACATCACCCGGCACGTCGAGTGCGCGCCAAACCCTGCGCAGCGGCCACCGTTCGCATACCACGACCACGTGCATGCTTCGACGCGCCGGGTGTACCGCATCCGCGTGCAGCAGGCGGGGCACCGGCAGATTCAAGGCTGCCGCCGCCAGGTCGGCGGTACCCGCACCGATGTTGCAGCGTCGGCCGCAGCGCCTGTCTGCAGACAGACGCGCTTTGTGCCCTGCCCTACACCTTGGCCACGAGCTTGACCACGCTGGAAAAATCCAGCGCACCGTTGCCGGCCTGACTGTTCATCGCATACAGGTTGCGCGCCAGCTCACCCAGCGGAATCGAGACTCCGGCCTGCACTGCCGATTCGGCCACCAAGCCCAGATCCTTGAGCATCAGATCGTTGCCGAAGCCGCCGCTGTAGCCGCGCGAGGCCGGCGCATTGGGCAGTACGCCCGGCCACGGATTGCACACCTCGGTGGCCCAGCTACGGCCGGTGCTGACCGCCATCATCTGCGACAGCACCGCCGGATCCAGACCCTGCGCCACGCCCAGCGCCAATGCTTCGCCGGTGGCGGCCATGATCACGCCCAGCGCCATGTTGTTGCACAGCTTGGCCACCTGGCCGGCACCGTTGGCGCCGACGTGGAAGATGTTTTTGCCCATCGCCTGCAGCACCGGGCGTGCACGCTCCAGCGCGTCGGCCGCGCCACCGACGATGAAGGTCAGCGTACCGGCGGCGGCGCCCGCAGTGCCGCCGGAGACCGGTGCATCCAGCATCGCCAGCCCACGCGCACCTGCGGCCTCGGCCACCCTGCGCGCCGACACTGGCGCGATGGTGCTGCAATCGATGACCAGCGCGCCGGCGGGAATCTGCGCCAGGATGCCGCCATCGCGCAGGTACAGGCCTTCCACATGGCGGCTGGCCGGCAGCATCGAGATGACGATCTCGGCATCGGCCAGGGTGTCGTGCGCCGAGCTGGCGGCATGCGCGCCAGCGGCCGCGGCGGCGTCCAGCGCGGCGGGCACCAGATCGAAGACCCGCAACTGGTGTCCGGCCTTGCCCAGGTTCGCGGCCATCGGGCCACCCATGTTGCCCAGGCCGATAAAGGCGATCTTGCTCATCGTGTCGATCTCCAGGTTGGAGCATTCATCGGAAGAAAAGTGGATCCCGTCGCGGCAAGCAGTGACTACCTGGACACACGCGCGCATCCCGGATCGTGCCGACCCGAGCGGTGCCGTATGTCGCCATGCCTAGCGCGCGCCCAGCTCGGCCAGCGGATGCCGATCCGCAGGCCAGGGAGCCTCGAAGAACCCTGCTGCCCACGCCGCGTCGGCCTCCGCCAGCGATGCCGGCTGCCAGTGCGGCTGACGGTCCTTGTCGATCAGCAAGGCGCGGATGCCTTCGGCGAAATCGCCGTGCGCGGCAGCGTGCAGCGCCACCACGTATTCGGTACGGAACGTCTCGGCCAGCGAGGTCGTGCCGGGATGACGTTGCAGTTCCCAGGCCAGACGTGCCGAGCCTGGCGCACCCGCGGCCAGGGTGGTGCGCGCGGCCTGCAACCAGGCATCTCCGCTTTGCAAGGCATCGATGGCGGCGACGACCTGTTCCACGGTGTCGCCAGCGACCAGTTGCGCGATCAATGCCGCATGCAGCTGCAGCGGACCCGGTTCCAACGGCTGTGCGATCCCCTGCAGGAACATGCTCAGCTGTGCGCGGTCTTCTTGCGCATCGCCGCTCCATGCATGCGCGCTCAATGCGTCCAGCACGGCCGGATACTGCGCGTGTTCCAGCTGTACATCGGCCAGCCCGGCATGGATGGCATCGCTGGCGTTGAGTGGCGCGCCGGTCAATGCCAGGAACAGCCCGGCGCCGTGCGGCACGCGACGCAGCAGCCAGCTGCCGCCCACGTCCGGGAACAGGCCGACCGTGATCTCGGGCATGGCCAGACGCGAGCGCTCGGTGACCACACGATGGCTGGCGCCGGACATCAGGCCGATGCCGCCGCCCATCACGATGCCGTGGCCCCAGCACAGCACCGGTTTGGGGTAGGTATGGATGCGGTAATCCAGCCGATACTCTTCTTCGAAGAATGCGGCGGCGTGCGCATTGTCCTGCGGTCTGGCGCGGCGCTGCGCGGCGTCGGGCACCGCGTCGCGATGCGCACGCATGCTTTGGTAAAGCCCATGCAGATCGCCACCGGCGCACAAGGCCTTGTCGCCGGCGCCGCGCAATACCACGCAGGCCACCTGCGCATCGTCGGCCCATGCCCGCAGCTGTGCGTCCAGCAGCCGCGTCATTTCCAGCGACAATCCGTTGAGGGTTCTGGGTGCATTCAAGGTGGCGATGCCGATGCGGTGCCCATCGGCGCAGTCGCGCTGC
The DNA here is from genome assembly GCF_020783795.1 of Xanthomonas sp. NCPPB 1067. NCBI lineage: Bacteria > Pseudomonadati > Pseudomonadota > Gammaproteobacteria > Lysobacterales > Lysobacteraceae > Xanthomonas > Xanthomonas sp. NCPPB 1067. Next base: position 8,364 of record NZ_JAJGQG010000006.1, on the reverse strand, counting down.
TCGAACAGCACCGGCGCAGCATCGTCGGCTGCAGTGGCCGCCCCAACCATCAGCGGCTGCTCCACTGCGGTGCGCGCTTGCCCAGGAAGGCGGCCACGCCTTCGGCCTGGTCGGCCTGCTCGAACAGGTCCACGAACGCCTCGCGCTCGGCAACCAGGGCCGCGGCATGCGTGCCGCTGCGGGTGGCCTGCACCAGGCGCTTGCACGCGGCCACACTGATCGGACTCTGCTTGCCGGCACGGTGCGCCCAGGCGATCGCCAGCGCGCGCGCTTCGCCCTGGCCTACCACCTCTTCCACCAATCCGATGCGCTGCGCGGTGGCGGCGTCGATCCGCTCGCCAAGCAGGATCATGCGCTTGGCCCAGCCCTCGCCGACCAGCCGCGGCAGGTTCTGGGTGCCGCCGGCACAGGGCAGCAGTCCGACGCTGGCTTCCGGCAAGGCCAGCTGCGCGTGCTGCTCGGCAATACGCAGATCGCAGGCCAGCGCGCATTCCAGGCCGCCGCCCATCGCGTAGCCGTTGATCGCGGCGATCGACACCCCGCGAAAGGCGCTCAAGGCCTCGAATGCCTCGCCGAAGCGACGCGCGGCCTCGCGTGCATTGGCCTTGTCGCCATCGGCGAACTGTTTGAGGTCGGCGCCGGCACTGAAGAACTTCTCGCCTTCGCCGGTGATCACCAGCGCGTAGACGCTGCGGTCGGCATCCAGTGCGCGCACCAGCTCGCGCAAGGCGGCCAGGCTGTGCACGGTCCAGGTATTGGCCGGCGGATTGCTCAGGGTGACGATGGCCACATGACCATCGCGCTCGACCTGCAGGCCGGTGTGGACGCGTCCTTCCCAATCGCTCATCGCAGTTGCTCCTCACTATTGAGCAGATGGCGCGCCACGATCATGCGCATCACCTCGTTGGTGCCTTCCAGGATGCGATGCACGCGGCTGTCGCGCAGCAATCGCTCGATCGGATACTCGCGGATATAGCCGTAGCCGCCGTGGATCTGCAACGCCTCGTCGCAGATCGCGAAGCCGGCGTCGGTGGCGAAACGCTTGGCCATCGCGCACCACACGGTGGCATCGTGGCTGCCGGCATCGAGCTTGCGCGCGGCGGTGTGCACCATCTGCCGCGCTGCGACCAGCTGCGTGGCCATGTCGGCCAGCTTGAACTGCAGCGCCTGGAAATCGGCCAGCTTCCTGCCGAACTGGCGGCGCTCGCCCATGTAGCGGCGCGCGGCATCCAGCGCGCCCTGCGCCGCGCCCAGCGAGCAGGCGGCGATATTGATACGGCCGCCGTCCAGTGCCTTCATCGCCAGTTTAAAGCCTTCGCCCTCCTTGCCGAGCAGGTTGCCGGCCGGGATGCGCACATCGGCGAAGGTCACGCCGCGCGTGGGCTGGCTGTTCCAGCCCATCTTCTCTTCCTTGCGGCCATAGCTGATGCCCGGCGCATCGGCCGGCACCACGAATGCACTGATGCCGCGTGCGCCATCCTCGCCGGTACGCGCCATCACCACCAGCACATCGGTGGCGCCCGCACCGGAAATGAAGGCCTTGCTGCCATTGAGCACATAGCTGTCGCCGTCGCGCTGCGCGCGCGTCTTCAGCGACGCTGCGTCCGAGCCGCTGCCCGGTTCGGTCAGGCAGTACGAGCCCAACCTGGCGCCGCTGGTCATCGCCTCGCCCCACTGCGCGCGTACCGCCTCGCTGCCGTAGCTGGCAATCAGCCAGGTGGCCATGTTGTGGATGCTGATGAAGGCCGAGGTGGACGGATCGACCGTAGCGAGTTCTTCGAACACCACTGCCGCATCGAGCCGGCGCATGCCCAGGCCGCCGACGCCTTCGTCGGTGTACATGCCACAGAACCCCAGCTCGGCGGCCTTGGCGATGGCCTCGCGCGGGAAGTGGCCTTCCGCGTCCCATTGCGCCGCATGCGGAGCCAGTTCCTTGTCGGCGAAGTCGCGCGCCGCGGCACGAAACGCTTCCTGCTCGTCGTTCAGATCGGCTGCGTTGGGATGTAACTGGATGGCTGCATTCATGGCGATCGGGTCACTTGAGGGAGATGGTGGTGTTGACGCCATGACTCAGCGTCTGATCGTCGAACCAGCGTGCGGTCACGGTCTTGGTCTGGGTGTAGAACATCACCACCTGCTTGCCGTAGGGACCGAGGTCGCCGAGCTTGGACGCGCGCGAGCCGGTGAACGAGAACAGCGGCACCGGCACCGGAATCGGCACATTGATGCCGACCTGGCCCACATCGATGTCTTCCTGGAAGCGCCGCGCGGCCGCACCGGATTGGGTGAACAGCGCGGTGCCGTTGCCATTGGGATTGGCGTTGACCAGCGCGATCGCCTCATCCAGCGTGGCAACGTCGAGTATCACCAGGACCGGCCCGAAGATTTCCTCGTCGTAGATGCGCATGCCGGGTTTGACCCCGGAAAAGATCGTCGGGCCGACGAAATTGCCCTGCTCGAAACCAGGCACCTGTGGGCCGCGCCCGTCCAGCTCCAGGGTGGCGCCCTGCTCCACACCCGAGGCGATCAGCCCTTCCACGCGTTCGCGCGCGGCGCAGGAAATCAACGGGCCGACCTCGGTGCCTGGCGCATTGCCCGCACCGATCTTCAGACTCCTGGCCTTGGCCACCAGCTCCGGAATCCATTCGCGCGCTTCACCGACCAGTACCAGCGTGGAGGCGGCCATGCAACGCTGGCCGGCCGCACCGAAGGCCGCACCGACCATCGCATTGAGGGTCTGTTCGCGGTTCGCGTCCGGCAGCACCACCGCGTGGTTCTTGGCGCCCATCATGCATTGCACCCGCTTGCCGGCCAGCGACGCGCGCCGGTACACATGCGTGCCCACCTTGGTGGAGCCGACAAACGACAGGGCCTTGACGTCCGGGTGATCGCACAGCGCATTGACCACCTCTTCGCCGCCGTGCACGACGTTGAGTACGCCCTTGGGAATTCCGGCTTGCTGCGCCAGTTCCACCAGCCGCATGGTCACCATCGGGTCCTGCTCGGAGGGCTTGAGCACGAAGGTGTTGCCAGTCGCAATCGCCATCGGGAACATCCACAGCGGAATCATCGCCGGGAAGTTGAACGGGGTGATGCCGGCGCACACGCCCAAGGGCTGCAAAAGACTGTAGGTATCCACGCCGGTGGCGACGTTGTTGGCCAGCTCGCCCAGTTGCAGGTTGCCGATCGCCGCAGCGTGTTCCACCACCTCCAGCCCGCGGAACACATCGCCTTCCGCGTCGGCCAGGGTCTTGCCCTGCTCGGCGCTGAGCAGCGCGGCCAGTTCGGGCAGGTGTTCGCGGATCAATTGCTGATACTTGAGGAAGATGCGCGCACGGGTGCCGATCGGGGTCTTGCGCCAGCTGACGAAGGCACGGCTGGCCGCGGCCACCGCCGCATCGACTTCGGCGCCGGTGGCGAAGGGCACCTGCGCCAGCACCGACTGGTCGGCCGGGTTGACCACGTCCTGCCAGCGGTCGCTGGCCGAGACCATCAGTTCGCCATCGATCAACAGGCAGACGCGGGGAATGGATTCGCTCATCACAGGGTTCGCTCACAGGGGACATCGGACCATCGCGGCCCACCGCTTCGCATTGTTCGCACCCAAAACCGGCTTTCCCAGCCCTGGATTGCTTAATCGCGCTAAGCTTCCAGCAGAATTTTGCGAATTTTGCGAATGCCACACTCGCTTCCCTCCCTGCGTCACCAGCTCGGCCTGCGCCTACAGCGGCTGCGCCAGCGCCACGGCCTGACTCAGGCCGAGCTGGCGCGCCGGCTCGGCCTGTCGCCGAGCTATCTCAACCAGATCGAGCGCAACCAGCGTCCGCTGACCCTGGCCATCCAGCAGCGGCTCAAGTCCACGCTGGGCGATCTGGACGGGCTACTGGATCCGGACCATCCGGCCGCGCTGGTCGAGCCGCTGGACCAATCGCTGCGCAGCCTGGGCCATACGCTGTCGCCAGCCGAGCTGCGTGCGCTCACCGGCAACCTGCCGCAGGTGGCCCAGGCCCTGCTGGACCTGCATCGCGCGCATCAGCACGTGCTCGAACGCAATGCCGCGCTGCAACTGCAGATCGGCGTGGAGCATGCGGCGATGCCGTCGCTGTCGCCCGGCGAGCAGGTGCGCGACTACTTCAACCGCGCACACAACTACCTGCCCGAACTCGACGAGCGCGCCGAAGCGCTGCACGCCGAACTCGGTGCGACCAGCGACAGCCTGCCGCTGCGGTTGCGCCAACGCCTGGCCGACCGGCACGGCCTGCTGGTGCAGGAGGCCAGCGAACTGCAAGGCGACAAACGCAGCGTGGATGCGCAGGCGCGCGTGCTGTGGCTGCCCGCGCATCTGCGCCCCGGGCAGCAGGCCTTCCAGATGGCGGCGCAACTGGCCCTGCTGGAGTGCGCACCGCTGCTGGACGCGCGCATCGCCGACGCCGGTTTCGCCGATGCCGAGCGCATCGCCTTGTCGCGGATCGGGCTGTCGAACTATTTCGCCGGCGCGCTGGTGATGCCCTACGGCGAGTTCCTGCACAGTGCGCAGGCTTCGCGCTACGACATCGAGTGGCTGGCAGACCGCTTCGGCGTGGGGTTCGAGGCGGTCTGCCATCGCTTGAGCACCCTGCAGCGCCGCGGTGCGGCCGGGCTGCCGATCTTCTTCATGCGGGTGGACCGCGCCGGCAATGTGTCCAAACGGCATTCGGCCACCGACTTCCATTTCTCTCACGTGGGCGGCGCCTGCCCGCTGTGGATCGTGTACGAGGCCTTCAACCAGCCCGACCGCATCCTGACCCAGATCGCGCGCATGCCCGATGGACGCCGCTATTTCTGGCTGGCGCGCCAGGTCAGCAGCGGCCCTCCCGGCTATGGCCGCCCGCGCAAGACCTTCGCACTGGCGATGGGCTGCGATCTGCGGCATGCCGAGCAACTGGTGTATGCACGCGGCTGGGATCTGGCGGCGGTGGACGATGCGGTGCCGATCGGGCCGGGCTGCCTGACCTGCGAACGCGACGATTGCGTGCAGCGCGCGTTTCCGGCGCTGACGCGCCTGGGGCCGAACCCGCGCTGACGCGCCCGCTCCGGCGGCTGCTCCAGCGGCCGCCGGCCGCATACGGCCACCGCCGGACTGCTGCCCCCATGGCACCGAACACGTCCGAGTCACCCGGATCGCTTCACCCGCTGCGTCCGGACACGGAGCAGGAGCGGCGTCGGCCCGCTATCCCAGACCGGATCGCCGACACTCCGCGATGGAGCGCACAGCACCGCCGTGATCAAGCAGACGCTAGCGCTGCACTGCAGCATTCCAAGCCGGGATAGCTCCCGCAAAATGCTTCATTGGAATGGAATGACTCACGCTTCTACCCTGAAGCGGACACGTGCAGGACAGGGGAGGCGTCACGCGATCCAACCGATTGCAAAAACGCCGCACAAACGAATACGCAACGCGAGTAACGCAGTACCACACCAACCACCATGCCTCGCGACAGCGCCAGCCCCACGCCGGCGCCGCGGGACGGCCACCGCCACACCACACTTCGGTCACATCATCCTGGGAGGGATCATCCGATGCCTGTTCACCATACCGGTCGCCCGGACAGCCGGCGCCTGCGCCGCACGCCGGTCCGCGACATCCTCTGCACCACCATCGCCTGCGTGCTGGCCACCGCGTTCGCCGCCCAGGCGCAGCAGGCGCCGGCCCCTGCACCGCCGGCCGCCAGTACCGACACCGCCGCCAGCAGCGGCCAGGCGCCGGTCACCCTGGACAACATCACCGTGATCGGCCAGCGCGCCAGCCTGAATCAGGCGGTGCAGGCCAAACAGATGTCCGATCACGTCGTGGAAGTCATCTCCGCCGACAACATGGGGCAGATGCCGAACGTCACCGTGGCCGAAGCGCTGGTGCGCCTGCCCGGCGTCAACGGTACCCGCGACCGTGGCAACGAGAGTCTGGCCACCGTGCGCGGCCTCGGGCCGCGCATGACCATGGGCACCGTGAACGGCCGCGAGATCGCCTCCTCCGAGCCGAACCGGGCGGTACGCTGGGAAGTGTTCCCCACCGAGGTGGTGTCGACCGTCAAGGTCTACAAGACCCAATCGGCCGACCTGGTGGCGGGCGGCCTTGCCGCCACCGTGGACATCTCCACCATCAGCCCGCTGGACTACAACGGCCCCGGCTTCGTCGGCACCGCCGCCCCGGTGTTCTACGACCATGCCAAGGATGTTCCCGGCTACAGCCCCTGGGGAAGCCGCTTCGGCGCCAGCTGGGTGCACAAGATCAACGACAACCTCGCCGTTGCGCTGGGCGCCACCTACCAGAAGCAGAAGAATGCCGGCTCCTCGATCGGCAGCTGGGGCTATACCGATGCCAGCAGCGCGCGCGACATCAACGGCGACGGCACCCCGGATCCCACGCCATGGGGCGCCGCCGACCAGCTCAAGCTGATCGACCAGACCCGCACCGGCGCGATGGGCACCGTGCAATGGCGTTCGGGCAACCTGGATGTGAAGCTGGACGGCCTGTATTCGCGCATCGCGATCGAAGAAGACCAGCTGCAGAACTGGTTCAACGGCCTGGCCTACAGCGTGTTCTCCAGCGGCGCCAATCCGTACACCGCGCCGGGTTCGTCCTACACCATCGTCGGCGGCGACGTGGTGGCCGCCACCCTGGCCAACTCGAACCTGCAGGTCGACCATGTGGTCAGCCATTACAACGAGGTCAAGACGCTCGCTGCCGGCGGCCTGAATGCCAAGTGGAGCGGCGATGTGTGGACGCTGGCCGGCGACCTGTCGTTCTCGCAGGCCAAGCGCGACAACGAGTGGCAGGCGGTGCGCTTCGGCAGCAATCCGGACACGATCTCCTTCGACTTCCGCCGCACCATCAAGCCCACCATCAGCACCAGCTCGGACACGCCCGAGTACGGCATCAACGGCCAGACCAACCCGCAGGGATTGCGCGACAAGATCGCCGCGCTGGCGCTCAACGCCAGCCGCTCGGTCGATGCGGGCCCCTTCACCTCGCTGGAGTTCGGCGCGCGCGCGGCCCACCGGGAAAAGCAGAATCGCGCCTTCGTCAGCAATCAGTCCAATTTCGACCAACCCATCTCGGCGTACCAGGACCTGATCTATCCGGTCACGATGCCGGGCCTGCGCGTGCCCACGCTCACCGGCGGCAACATGCGCGAGATCGCCCGGATCGGCTTCGGCGGCTTCGACCCGAACGCGATCACCGAGCAGATGCTCGACCATTGGGCCGTCAAGGAAGACGTGCGCGAAGCCTTCGCCAAGGCGGTGTTCAGCTCGCAGCTGTTCGGTACCGATGTCACCGGCAATATCGGCGTGCGTCTGGTCAACACCAGGACCGACAGCGACGGCTTCGACTCGGTGGGCAGCACCATCCGGCCCAGCAGCGACAGCAAGGAGTACACCGATGTACTGCCCAGCGCCACGCTCAACTTCCTGATCGACGAACAACGCATCCTGCGCTTTGCGGTAGCCAAGGTCATCGCACGCCCGCCGCTGGACGAACTGCGTACCGGCCGCCGCCTGGACGACCCCAACGTCACCGTCGGCCAGCTCACCGGCAGCGGCGGCAATCCGCAACTGGACCCGTTCAAGGCCACCCAGCTCGACGTTTCCTACGAGTGGTACTTCCACAAGGAAGCGCTGGCGGCATTGGCGGTATACCGCAAGGAAGTGGATTCGAGCATCGGTTACCGCACCGATCGCGAAGTGATCAACGGCCTGGATTACCTGGTCAGCGCGCCATTCAATGGCGGCGGCGGCCACATCAACGGCGTGGAGCTCACCTTCCAGACCCCGTTCTTCTTCATTCCGCACCTGGAGAATTTCGGCGTCTACTCGAACTTCTCGCTGGTGGATTCCAACCTCAAGGAATTCTCGCCGCAGGACAACCCGCTGCCGCTGAGCGGGCTGGCGCGCAGGACCGGCACCTTCGACCTGTGGTACAGCAACGGTACCTTCGAAGCGCGCGTGGGCTACAAGTACCACAGCCCCTACACCGTGGTGTACGGCTGGAATGCCGCGCGTCTGGCCAGGCTGCAGAGCGAAGGCACGGTGGATCTGAGCTTGAACTGGCAGTACAGCAAGCAGCTCGGCTTCCGTTTCCAGGCCAGCAACCTCACCGACGAACCGCTGCGCGCCTACACCGACAACCGGCCCGACCGCCTGGCCAACCAGGACGACGGCGGCTACCAGTTGTTCGGCCGCCGCTATCAGCTGGAGGCGACCTACCGGTTCTGATCCACCGTTCACCGCCTGGCGCGTTCGGCGCCGGGCGGGCACGGCCCACGCGCGGCCGCCTTCCCGCGCGGCCGGTTCACGGCGGGCGCCACCCGGGGAGGGTGCGCGGCC
>NZ_JAJGQG010000059.1:0-3303 GCF_020783795.1 Xanthomonas sp. NCPPB 1067 | reverse complement strand
CTGACCTACACGGCATTCAACAACACCGCAGCCCCAGGTCCGCAGGGGCAGCCGGCTGGGTCGTATATGCCGCAGCAAGTCGGCAGAGACAGTAATAGGCAGTCCAGCGAATTCAATGGTACGAACGGTACTAATGCAAATGCCGCACGAATACCAGATCAGAATACACCTTCTCCACAGGTTGGATACCGCGGTTTAGCAGGCACCAAAGATACTAACGTTAGCTGACTGGCACAGGTCTACCGTCCATGAGAATATCGATCTCTCTAGTTTTTTTAACGTTCCTTTTATCTGCGACTGCTCAAGCAGAGCAGGGCTGCCCTCCTGGCCAATACCCCATCGGTGGACAGGGCGTCGCTGCGTGCGCACCTATCCCCGGAGGGAGTACTCAAAACACAATCGAGCCCCGCCCGCTTGGCAAGTGGATAAAGACTTGGGGATCGGTTGCAATAGGGTCACTCGGCCTGGAAAGAAACCTCGGTGTAACCACTGGTAAATTATCCAAAAAGGAAGCTGAAAGCGATGCTCTGGCTCGCTGTGCAAAGCATGGCGAGAAAGATTGCAAAATTGGCCTGACGTACAGAAACCAATGTATCGCTATTGGGGAGCCCCAGATTAATGGCAAACCAAACTTACTCGGGAATGTACAATTCTTTACCGACCAGACGATCGAGCAAGCCTCAGCTTTGGCACAAAACGCATGTGAAAGAAGAAATCCAGCAAACCAATGCAAAGTAATTTACACAGCTTGCTCAGAGCCAATATTTAAATATTATTAAACCTGACTCCTATAAAGGGTGGCTAAAACGCGGTGCTCGCCAAAATTTTTGCAAGGGCGTACCCATCGCATGCTAACGTGGTAGCCATAAAGATTCCGAGCATCGGTACAGGGCAATAGCAAGTCTCCACTGCATGCATGGCACGCAGCCTCCCCAGTCCGCGCTGATTTCCTTTTGGCGGATCAACCAATAGCCAGCTCTCGACTTCTGCGGATCCTCCAAGATCGTGCTATCGAGTGAGCTCAGCGTCAGAAGTGCCCCCTCGCACGAAAGCTACGCATTTTCTACCGCGTAACGTATGCAGTCAGCAGAAGCATCTTCAATGACTCCCAAGATCATCGGCCGTTTCTCCTTCCTCCTCATGCTCTTCTTTTTTGCAGGATGCAAGCCCATGAATGCCCCATCCTCACAAGCTGACGCAACGAGCAGTCGCCCCGACCCCGTCTATCAGAAGAATCCGCATCCGACGCAGGCATTTCGCATCACTTTGACGATTGAGGATGCGCCGGGTCCGTTTGAATGGATTTCGGGCACGGCGTTCTACCAGATGACCAACCACAAGCAATGCACGCCAATCGAGCCCATTGCCGGTGTATGGAGCAAGTCTGATGAAGACGGCATCCCCATCAACTTTGAGAGGCGCGATGCATCCACCTACGATGCGACAATCTATGCCGATGGCATGGTCAATGCAGACTATTATGGAAAAGGGGTGTGCGAATTTGAGCTAGATGGAGTTGGCATATCTTTGAAAGCGACAGGCGGCAAAAATGAAACGCGATTTCAGCCGGCGCTTTTCAAAAAAGAGATTCATAGCTCGACGCCCAAAGTTACGTACTTTTGGAAGGGTCGTTATCCAAAAGCAGACATGGAAAACTTCCCTGATGGTGGCGAAACGAGCAAGGATCGATTCAACGACGCCGCAAAGAATAACCTATTCAAGGTGACGTTGGCCGTCGAAGAGGTGAATCCATGAAAATTACAAGCCAACAATATGCAGCACTTTCAGATGATGTCTACCAAGCTCCGAAAGAAACGGGTCCAAATAGCAGGCCTGAAGAGATCGGCGGCATAGTTTACAAGCGCCTGAAGTACGTTGACAGCCCATCGGGTTATCAGGGCATCGTGTATCAGTCCCTCGATACAAACGAAATAGTCGTCGCTCATCGCGGCACAGAGACCGAGCGGCAGCTCAAAGAAGATGGTCTTTACACCGATGGCGGTATGGTGGCATTGCGTCATAACAATCAAGCCGCCGAGGCGATCGAGCTGACCAAATATGCATTGCAGTATGCACACGAATTAGACAAGGGCGGTAAGCCTCCCCAAGTCACCGTCACCGGCCACTCGCTTGGTGGCGACTTGGCCCAAGTGACTGCGCACCATTTCGGCCTCAAAGGCGAGACCTTCAACGCCTACGGCGCGGTTAGCCTGGATCGGCGCATTCCCGAGGGTGACAACGCTGTGATCAATCATGTGATGGCCGGCGATGCGGTCAGTGCTGCCAGCAAGCACTATGGCCAGGTCAAAATTTACGCCACGCCACAAGAAGTCGCCGCGTTGCAGAAGGCCGGCTATGCCAACGACCGCAGCTTGTTGGATGACCGCAATCCGGCGGTCGCCAAACCGCTCGCCGACTCGCACCGCATGCACAACTTCCTGCCGGTGGACGCCAACGGCAAGCCAGACCGCTCGGTGCTGGAAGACCCCAAGGCGCAGCAGCTGGCGCAGCAGTACGCGCCGATGATCGACAAGTATCGTGACGATGTGGCGCTGCTACGGGGCGGCCTGACCCTGGCATCGCGCCACATGCAATCCATGGACGTGGTGGATGGCATCAATCATCTGCGCGGCACACTGTCCCCTGGCGCCGGTGCGGCGGAGATGGCGGCAGAGCGCTGGAATCAAACGCAACAGCGCTTGCAGCGCGAAGACAAGCCGGTCTATGTGGCTCCTGGCTGGAAGTTGCCGGTGGGCAACGCACCAGAGCGCTGCGTAGATCCGGACGCGACGGCCATGTCCAATGATCCGTTGTACCGCTCGATCCACAGCAAACTGCCGCAGGGCACGTCCGATGCCGTGGCCATTCATGCCACCGTCGAGGCCAAACGCGCTGGCATCGTCAACGTCGACCAGTTGCGCAGCGTGACCGTGCAGGACGGCAATGCCTGGATCATCGGCAACACGCCGGGTTTCCGCACCAAAGTAGATCTGACGGCGGAGGCACCGCCGTTGCAAGAGAGTCAACAACAGTTGCATGCGCTAGATGCGCAACGGTCGCAGGCAGAGATGACCCCGCCGACGCCAACGCGTGTAATGTAGCGATGTATGACCGGACCACGCCGATGACTGCATCCTTGCAGGCTCCCGCCACTGCAGACCGATATGCGCGTCGTGCGATCAGTCAGCTGCAGCCCCTGGTGGACGCCAACCTCGGTGACTTCGTTTTCTTCAAACTGGTCAACGATTATTTCAGCAACGAGATACAGGAGTTCGGCCTGGATCTGATGAGGCGCACCATGCG
>NZ_JAJGQG010000058.1:0-3361 GCF_020783795.1 Xanthomonas sp. NCPPB 1067 | reverse complement strand
AAAGTCAGTTGCATCGTCGTCGTCCCGTTGCGTCTGTGCGATTGTCGCAGGATCAGGGGGAGTTGTTCAGAGTTTCCCTAACACACCTGCCTACAAAATGGCAGTGACGCAAACGCTCTCTAGAATTAAAGCGGAAGCACAAATCAAAGGAAGTCAAGTTAATAGATGGTTGACAGGAGATTGATGTGAAGTATTACTTGCTAAGCCAAGATTTATCGAATGATGGAAAGTGGGTGCTTGGTGACATCAATCATGTAGATAATTGGTTGTTCAGAAATCCAACAGTTGATTTGATGGAGCCTGGGAGCTATTCATTAAGTGTTAGATTTGATGGGGACGAGGTAGACTTTTCTTTGGCAGGCTACGCAAGTGTCCCTGTTGTAGGTGATAAAGTTGTTAGGTCTCTGGCTGGGCTACCAGAAGTTGATGAGTTGTACAGTAATGTTATTTTTTCTCCTGTCGAAATTGAAAATAGGAGTTCAGAAAATAATTATTTTATAATGATAGTGGAGACGCAAGTTGATTGCGTAGACGAGGAAAGGTCTGATTTTTCAATTTATTCCGAAGATGATCCCGTGCGTCCGGACTTGGCTGGGAATTATCGAAGTTTTTTTAATCTTGTTATATTGCCGGAAAAGATTGATGGTAGGCATATATTCAGGTTGAAGCGGCGTCTGGGGGTGTTGATTGTTAGCGAGGAGGTGAAGAGGAGGTTTGAATGCGCTGGTGTGACAGGGGTTGTTTTTAAGTTATTAAATGGCTCCGACAAAGTGGTTGCTTAGGAAATCTCTGAACAGCGTGCCACAAATGCGCGACACTATGGGTTCGGGGTGAGGAGGCATCCATGCAACTGACAAGCGCAAGCAGACGCGGCGCGAGATCTTCCTAGCGGAGATGGAGCGCATCGTTCCGTGGAAGCAATTGCTTGCGCTGATCGAAGCACACTATCCGGTGTAGGGGCGGCCCGGTCGGAAGCCGTACGCGCTAGGAGAGGTCTAGAGCGTGTTATGAACTTGAGGCTTTCGCGGCTATCGTAAGTGGATGAAGTCACCACGCCCGTATCCGACCGATGTCTCCGATGAAGAATGGGCCTTCGCCGCGCCCTACCCGACGCTGATGGATCCGCAGGCGCGGCAGCGCAAGTACGACCTGCGCCTGATGTTCAACGGGCTGCGCTGGATGGCGCGTGCTGGGGCACCGTGGCGCTTGATTCCCCATGAATTCCCGCCGTGGAAGGCGGTCTACCAGCAGACCCAACGATGGCTGCAGGCCGGCTGTTTCGAGGCAATGGTCAGCGATCTGCGCTCGGTGCTGCGCGTGGCGCAGGGCAAGCAAGGTCAGCCCAGCGCCGTGATCCTGGATGGCCGAACGTTGCAGTCCACATGCGAAAGCGGATCACGTGCTGGCTACGACGGCTACAAGCGTAAGAAGGGCAGCAAGGTGCACATGGCGGTGGATACGCTCGGCCACCTGCTAGCAGTGGTCACCCCAGCCGACGAGCAAGAACGCGCCCAAGTGCGCTCGCTGGCGCAGGAAGTTCAGCATGTCACGGGCGAGACTGTGAAACTGGCGTTTGTCGATCAACGCTGCACAGGCCAAGGCCCGGCCGAAGCCGCGCAGGAGGAAGGCATCGAGCTGCACGTGGTAAAGCTGCCGGAGGCCAAGAGAGGTTTTGTATTGCTGGCGCGCCGCTGGGTCGTGGACCGCAGTTTCGGTTGGGTCAATCGGTTCCGACGCCTGGCCCGTGATTACGAACGCCTGCCGGAAACCCTGGCAGGACTCCACTTGGTCGTCTTCTCCATTCTCATGCTTGGAAATACCGCGTCTCTACTTCAAAGTCCGTAACACGCTCTAGAGCTGCCAAGGATGTGGGAGCCATTACTTGAAAAGCACTCCAGTGGGGCGCGCGTTTATTCACAGTCTGAATTTTTGAAGGAATTTGGAAATGATTCTAAATGATGAAGTGGGAGAAAAATTATGGGATGGAAATCTGAGCATTTGCTTTTTTGTCTCAGACGGACAGTGCGTTTGGGTTTTAGATGGAAAGGAGAATTTTTCTCTAGATGGCGAGAAAGATTACAAGGCATACTTGAGTCGAGGATATATAGCGAATGATCAATATGAGGCTGCATGTAGAGACTTTCGCGGAGGTGCATTAAAGCTCAATTCAAGTAACTTTTATCAGTACTTGAATAACAGTTCCGCAAAAATCGTCACAATGGAAGAACTAAGGGAATTTTTCCTCAGCTCTTGCATAGAAACAGACATTCTGCTCGACAAAGTGGAGCGATATTACCTGTTTGGCGATGAAGTTTCCCCTGAAGTTTTATTAAAAATAAACCACCTTGCGTCTAAGTTGCCAAATTTCTATATAAATTTTGATCGGCGAATTTATATGCATTTAGACGGAATGCGGCTTCACGAAGATCTGGCGTATGACGATTGGTCATCGAAAAACGGGGATTTTAGCTTCCTTATTCCGGATAATCAGAGGTATTGGATGAAAAATTCCAGGGATTACTGGAAAATAAAGTCATTATCTTGCTGATGTTCCGTTTCGTTGAGCGAACAGCAGGCGATAACGGTGGTAAGTACAGTGAAGCAATAAGAACGGGGTCAGGTGTAGTTAATAAGTCAATCTGACCCTGCGTTGGGCCGAAGGCAACGCCTTGCTGCTTGCGAGCAAGGACATCGTGTTCGACGTTGCGCACAACACCCAGGCCAATGGCAATGCCAGCAACGGCAAGGGCTGGGGCTTCAAAAACGCGGCCGGCTTGCCGTACGGCAACTATAACCAGCAGGGCACCGGCAACGGGCAGACCGACACCATCACCGGCACCCAGCTGTCGGTCGGCGGCAATGCCAGCCTGACCACCACGCAGGGTGACATCACGCTGACCGCGAGCAATGTCGCGGCTCAAGGCAATGTCAGCATGCGTGCCGCAGGCGACCTGACCATCCAGAGCGGCCAGGACTTCCTGGGCAATGCCAACCAGTCCACCAGCAAGGGCATCGGCACGGTGGTCATCTCCGACACCGAGCGTTTTGCCGGCTACAACAAGAAGACCCACACCGACGACAACGCCCAGGTCACGCAGGTGGCCAGCAACGTCGGCAGCCTGGGCGGCAATGTCAGCCTGACGGCCGGCGGTACGTACACGCAGTCGGCCAGTAACGTGGTCGCGGCCAAGGACGTGGACATCACCGCCGCCTCGATCCAGCTGCTGACCGCCAACCAGAGCACCTCCGCCTCGCAGCGACGTCCCCCCGTCCTGAGTAGCAGCCGGGTTTAGAGTCCGGGGTTGATGATATCGCTGTTGGCAAGTTGTTGTGCATAGGCGGCTGGTGTCATACCGCCGAT
>NZ_JAJGQG010000057.1:0-3863 GCF_020783795.1 Xanthomonas sp. NCPPB 1067 | reverse complement strand
CAGCAGCATCGCGCCGGCCGCCATCGGCGGACTGGCGGTGCCAAAACCGGCCATCAGCATGGCGCGACCTTTTTTCTCCAGCACTTCCGGCTGGCTCGGATCCACGCGTACTGCATCCAGTGTGGCCATTGCTATTTGCGTATAGGCCAGATTCTCGTCGATGGCATCGGAGGCACTGCTGTCTTCGTCACCCGTGAACAAACCATGGATTTCCTTGTCCAGATTCTGGGTCATGGCCTCGTGCAGCGCCGGGCCGTTGAGCCCGACCGCCGACGCAATGCTGATGATCAGCGAGACCTTGGCGGCCTTGATCATGGTGGCCATCGCACTCTCGCGCGACTGCCCGGTGGCGATGCGATAGCCCAGAATCAGCACCCACAGCGTGGTGACTGTCAACGCGATGGTACTGACCCACCGCATGGTGCGCTTCATCAACTCCAGGCCAACGTCCTGGAAGGTATTGCCGACATCGTCGTTGTCGATCAGCCGCGCCATCGCCCTACATTACACGCATCGGCGTCGGTGCTGTCACCTCCGCCTGCGCCCGTTGTACATCCAGTGCGCGCAACTGCTGCTGGCTCTCCTGCAAAGGCGGTGCCTCCGCCGTCAGATCCACTTTGGTGCGGAAACCTGGCGCATTGCCGACGATCCAGGCATTGCCGTCTTGCACGGTCACGCTGCGCAGCTGGCTGACGTCGACGATGCCAGCGCGTTTGGCCTCGACAGTGGCATGCATGGCCACGGCGTCGGACGTGCCCTGCGGCAGTTTGCTGTGGATGGAGCGGTACAGCGGATCATTGGACATGGCCATCGCGCCCGGATCTACGCAGCGCTCTGGTGTGTTGCCCAGCGGCAACTTCCAGCCAGGAGCCACATAGACCGGCTTGTCTTCGCGCTCCATGCGCTGTTGCGTTTCCTTCCAGCGCTCGGCTGCCATCTCCGCCGCGCCGGCACCAGGGGACAGTGTGCCGCGCAGATGATTGATGCCATCCACCACGTCCATGGATTGCATGTGGCGCGATGCCAGGGTCAGGCCGCCCCGTAACAGCGCCACATCGTCACGATACTTGTCGATCATCGGCGCGTACTGCTGCGTCAGCTGCTGCGCCTTGGGGTCTTCCAGCACCGAGCGGTCTGGCTTGCCGTTGGCATCCACCGGCAGGAAGTTGTGCATGCGGTGCGAGTCGGCGAGTGATTTGGCGACCGCCGGATTGCGGTCATCCAACACACTGCGGTCGTTGGCATAGCCGGCCTTCTGCAACGCGGCGACTTCTTGTGGCGTGGCGTAAATCTTGACCTGACCATAGTGCTTGCTGGCAGCACTGACCGCATCGCCGGCCATCACATGGTTGATCACGGCATTGCCGCCTTCGGGAATGCGCCGGTCCAGACTGACCGCACCGTAGGCGTTGAAAGTCTCGCCCTTGAGGCCGAAGTGATGGGCGGTCACCTGAGCCAGATTGCCGCCCAGGGAATGGCCAGTGACGGTGACGGCGGGGACTTCGCCGTCTTTACCGATTTTTTGTGCGTAAACCAACGCATCCTTGGTCAACTCAATCGCTTCGGCAGCCTGGCGATTGTGACGTGATGCGACCATGCCGCCATCGGTGTAGACACCATCCTGCTTGAGCTCACGCTCAGTCTCGGTACCGCGATGGGCGACAACGATCTCGTTTGTATCGACGCGTTGGTAGATGACACCTTGATAACCAGAAGGACTATCCACGTATTTGAGGCGTATGTAGATATTGCCGCCGATATCTTCCGGCCTGCTGTTGGGCCCTGTCTCTCTGGGGGCCTTATAAGCATCGTCAGAGAGCGCCGCGTATTGTGGACTCGTAATACTCATGGGCTCACCTTTTCAGCAGTCAGGGTGATTTTAAAGATATTATTGCGAGCATCATCATTGAATTGGTCGACATCAAGACGTCCTCCATCAGGAAAGTTATCGATATCCTCTTTCGGATAGCGCCCTTTCCAAAAGTAAGTAACCTTGGGGGCCGAGCTATAGATTTCATTTTGGAATAAAACCGGCTGAAATCGCGTATCTTCGTGTTTGTCGGTTGCTTTCAGGGAGACGCCAACTCCATCGAGTTCAAAGATGCACACGCCCTTGCCGTAATAGTCAGCATCGATCATGCCATCGGCATAAATCTTCGCCACGTATGTAGTGTGGTTGAGCTTCTCGAAATGGATAGGAATTCCATCCTCGTCCGACTTATTCCACACCCCTTCAACGGGCTCAATTGGCGTGCATTGTTTGTGATTGGTCATTTGGTAGTAGGCCGTCCCAGATACCCACTCAAACGGCCCCGGCGCATCCTCAATCGCCATTGTGATGCGATACGCCTGTGTCGGATGCGGGTTCTTGCGGTAGACCGGATCGCCGTCGGCGGTAGTGGCGCCAGTATCGTGTTTTTCAGAGCCAGTGTTCATGGGGCTGCATCCTGCTAATAAAGCAAAGGCAAGAAGTCCAGCAATTTTAATTACCAGCGTCCTTTTCATGCCGCCACGGTGCGTTGGGCAGTATGCTTTACGGCCGTGATCTGCAGCATTGCAACTATAGCGAAGTGTAACAAAGCACAGATTGAGGCCGCACACTGTGCAAGGTCCAGCAGGATTGTGAACGTAGTTCGATAGGCCAAGACAACCAAACTTGCGGTTAGTAAGGTTGACATCAGCAGGATAGTCAACATGCGCCAAACGCCCTTGGTGACCGATACCAGTGTGAATTTTGGGAGGAAAATACGCTATCCATTACATCGCTCCCATGAGCTCTATTTAACTAACGGTGAGCGTGGTCAGGGGTACGGAATGAACTTTGAAGGATACTAGCTGGAAGTCTTATTGGCCATGCGGCTCGTGCGTAGCTAAGCGTCGCTTGATGATGAATCTGGCAGTGCACTCAGGCATGCATCAGAACCTTTCAAATATTGGATCCGAGCAGTTGGAATAAATAACTCTGCACGAACTATTATTTACAGAGGCACAGTCTTTTTCTGCCTTGGCTGTAACTTTCTCAAGTGCCGCACCTGTGGAAAATTGCAATTTCCCGTCAGAAGATTTTCCATCCTTGTAAGGCTCTGCTACCGCTGCACATTGATTAAAGTAGGTTACCCAATCGCGACAATCTTTACCCCCCACTTTAAAGCAACTAGATAAAGCAACCTTTTGAGCTTGTCGTTTAGAGCTTTCTCCACTTGCGACCCCTACTACCCCGGCACCGGATTCATCAAGTGCAACAGCCCCCCACGTTTTATTCCATTTCCCAAGTGGTCGAGGGCTAGCAGGGCCTTGCTGCTCGTAATAACCGGAGGGAATCGGACCACAGGAGGTAATACTACCGTTCGCCATCGCAGGGATTTGGCCTGGCGGACAGCCCTGCTCGGCCATTGCCGGAACCCCAACGACCATAAGAAAAAAAAACATAAATCCGTTGAAATTCATATATGCATGCCTTCTACAAAAATTTAAATCCCGACAATATTAGGCATTACCACTTTCATTTCTTCCAGCATTTCCGCGAGAACCTGGCGCAGGAGCAGATTCAGAACCGCCCAATGGGGCGACAGTACGATTCGTCACTTGACTTGTGGCTTGACCTCTACCAACTGACTCCTCATTGGAAGCTCTAAGCGGTTGCGGCGGCACATACGACCCAGCCGGTTGCCCCTGCGGTCCCGGAGTGGATGCAGCGCCTCCACTAAATGCGGAGAAGTGCATGAAGTTGCCCATGCTGCCCTGCCAGACCGCCGCCGCCAACGTTGGCACGCTGATGATCAACAAGGTCATGATCAGGCCGATGCCACCCTGCTGCAGGGCCTGGCTGGACAGGCCTTCGGCACTGGCCAGGGGGATGAACT
>NZ_JAJGQG010000056.1:0-4350 GCF_020783795.1 Xanthomonas sp. NCPPB 1067 | reverse complement strand
AACACAAACAACCCAACGAGTCCGCCATGTCGGCATGACTCAAACCAAGGGGCCTCCGGGAAAGCCGGGGCGGTTCAGTGTCCTGCTTATCGAGCGCGACAACATTTGATAGAAGCCTGAGACTGCATGGCGTCAACCTATCCTTTCTCTCTGAGGCCAGCAATACAGCAACTACGGTTACAGTGACCTTTGGTGAAGACACGGAACTGGGTGGCATGGTGTTCCGAATTCAGGCAGAAGCGGACTAAGCGCCGCCCACTACAAACAAAGACCGTTGATGAAGCCGTGGGCTGTAATACTGATTACCACCACACTGCTCTCCAGCAACGCCGCATTCGCGGCGGTAGGCTGCAGTTGCAGCTTGAGCAACCTGCACACAGCGAGCAGGTGAAGCGTCTGCACATCGTCGCCCAGAATAATGGCGACCAGCCGGTAGAACTGCTCGACCAATCATTCCCGCGGTTGAACAAGCGCGGGTCGATGATGAACAACGTGCTGAGCGTGCGCGATCCCAGCGGCAAGGAGGTCCGCTGTGCCGCAGTGCTGGCGGCCTTCGTCGTGCACCACCACAGCGTCAGCCAGGTGCGCCAGCAACAACGCCGCATCGCCGCTATTGCTGGCCGCAAAGAAGCAGGCAACCGCATCGGGCAGGGCAAGTGTCATGGCGGGGTCTCCAGTGCAAAACGTGTGTGCCATCATCGGCAGCTGCTACGCCGCCCATCAGAACGCACGCAAGGGAAGTGACGCACCGATGGGAAAGCCGCACACACCAGACACCGCCGCCTGCGATGTCGAAGCCCTGCTCACCCTCATCCAGGGCCGTTGGAAACTGCTGCTGCTGTTCCACCTGTTCGACGGTCAAGTACAGCGCTACTCCGACCTGGAGGGCCTGGTTCCCGGCATTTCGCAAAAGATGCTCGCCCAGCAGCTGCGTCAGCTCGAACGCGACGGCCTGGTGCGACGCACGGTCTACCCGCAGGTCCCGCCGCAGGTGGACTACCGGCTCACGCCCTGGGGCCAGGCCCTGTGTCCTGCGCTGGATACGATGCTGGCTTGGGGCGAGGCGCGCAAACGACCGAGCTGAGCGCGGTGTGTTGCTCCGCATGCCACATGCCGGCTGCACGGCCAGGCCTCCGCGCCACGCGTACTTCTGCTGCCGTATCGGCAGGCCCGCGCCAATGTCACGCTAGGCCAAGGTGCCAGGGCGCCTGCGCCACAACGGCATCAGCGCAATCAATCCAAGCAATGGCCCGGGAAGCAGCACCCAGGCGATCTGTAATCCCAGTAGATCCATCAACCGTGTCGTAATCCCGATCGCAACCACCGTTATCGCAAAACCGATCGCGTTCTGTATCGATAACGCACTGCCGACGATGGGGGCAGGGCATGCGCGTGCAGCCAGGGCGGAGAACTGCGGTGAATCTGCCACCACGCTGGCACCCCAGATCACCATCAACGCCAGCGCGGCAGTCGCGGTCTGTGCAGCCACCCACGGAAATGCCAGGCAACATAGCGCCGATACCCCCATCGCGAACGCCGCCACGCGCGCGCTGCCGATGCGCGCACTCAACTGCCCACCCAGCACACAGCCTGCTGCGCCAGCAGCGATCACCACAAACGCCAAGGTCGCCGCGCTCACCCCCAGCGCTTGCGCCAACCCCGTGCGCGCAATCAGCAGTGGCGTCAGCGTCCACATCGCATACAACTCCCACATGTGGCCGAAATAGCCGAACGTGGCCGCACGAAAGTCCTTCAACGCAAACGCCTGCCACACCGCACCGAACGCCAGCCTGCCGCCCGCTTGTGGTGGTGCACCCGGTGCCTGCCCCAGGCGCAGGATCATCACCGCTGCAATCACCGCCAGCACCGAGGCCGCCACCATCGGCGTCTGCCAAGGCAGTGACCCACCCACCGCCTTGATGCCCTGCGGCAGCGCCGTGCCCAGCGTGAGCATGCCCACCAGCCACGCCAACGCCTTGCCCGCATGCTGCGGCGCCCACTGCACCACCAGCTTCATGCCGATCGGGTAAATGCCCGCCAGGCAAAGGCCCACCACAAAGCGCCAAACCATCCCGGTGGTCACATTGTTGGCGAACAACGCAAAGCCCAGGTTGCACGCCGCACCCGCTACCGCGCAGCAGGCAAACAGTCGGCTGGCTGCAAACCGATCTGCCAACCCGCTGATCGCAAAGCTCAACGTACCTGCGATAAAACCCAATTGTGTGGCCATGGTCAGCCAGCCGATGGCTGCTGCACCCACGTCCCATTGGCGCATCACATCGTCGGCCGCGCTATTGGCGGAGAACCATAGCGACGTGCCGAACAACTGCGCCACGACAATCGTCGCCAACGCAGCGCTCGAGCGTCTGGATGTCGTAATTGCGGAACTCATGGAGTCGGCCCGATCGGTGCGCATCGCCACATCATGCCTGAAGCTGCGTGGAGACGTGGGGGCGCATGTGGCTTTTCAGTGCTTCGGTCCACTTGGCAGAAGCCCGTGAGGCGGTTGACCGCACGCCAAAATGGCGAGTGCACGGAAGGACTATGGGGCGCCACTCAGATCATCGAGTACGTCATCGACCTGCTCAGCCAGTTGCTGCAGGCAATGCGCCCACTGCTGCAGTGGAATGGCCGGCATGCCCATGGCGCCTTCTTCGCGCGTGCGCGGTGTGGCCAGGGTGGCGAGCAGGCGCAGTTGGTCGCGGACGCGTAGCAGGTGATATTGCGTGCCTTCGGACATCCAGTAGCCGGGTTCGTCGTGCATGCCGCTCTCCTTGCCAGGTGGCAGCTCCCGCTGCACAACGCAGCGGGATGCCGGGAGGCTAGAAACCGCACACAGCCGGCGGGCTTATTCCCCTTGCGGGTATTGTATTCGCCGCCCTCCCGGCGCAGGAAAACGCCGAGCCGTGCCAAGCCTTTCGGCCGGACACAAAAAACCCACCAGGATCTCGGAGGTGGGTACCGCTGTGTGTATGGAGTTTCTAGGCTCCGGGTAGGAGTGTGCGACGGCCTTCCACAGGGGTCAAGCAGCACGGCGATGGGTATCTGCCCGCTGCCCATGGTGACGGTTCTTCGAAGACGGCTGGCGCGTCTTGCACTGGCGAAAGATGGCGGTGTACTTGCTGTCGCGTTGATGCGACGATCCATTGGCCTACCGCGTTGGAGCAAGATGACCCGGCTCGTGCATTCCCCGCGCCAGCTCCTGTTGTTGGGCGAGCGCGGCTTCCTGGGCGACGGCCCGATTGGCAGCCAGCAGCTTGTGGTCCGATTGCTCGACCGGCGTGCGAATCGCCTGATCGATCTCCACATGCACCCGCTTGTGCGCGGGATCGTCCAGCCGGCCTTCCACAGCAAAGAGGTGACCGGTCTTGCCCATCACCACATGGTCCACCCGGCTCAACGCGTTGTCAGCCAGCGAGCGCTCGCCCACACCCGGATAGGCATCGCGGTTGTCCTCGCAGGCCGCCAGCAGGCAGCGGCTCACGCGCTCGCTCATCTCGTCGTAGGGCTTGCCCACGCTGTCGTCGATCTTGCGGACACCGCTACGGATCTGCTCAAGCATGGTGTGGTCCGGGTGCGCAGGATCGTCGGGCCCACGTGGGCGAATCGTCGCAGGCGCGCTGGGGACGACGGGCACGTAGGTATGGTCGTGCGCGGGATTCACGCTGCCACTCTGCGTATGATCGAAATGGTGCAGCGTCGGCGGAGTGGTGCTGCTGTCGTGGTAGGGAAACGGTGCCTTGTTCTGCCCGCGGTCTAGGCCTTCGTTCTCAATCAGGTGTTCCTTCAATCCCAGCGCAGCCATGTCGATGGTGACACGCGGCCGCGCGCCCTGATGCAATACGTTTGCACGATCTTCTGCCTGCAGGATCTGCTCGATTCCCCAGGTGCCGTAGTAGTTGGCATAGTCCGCCGTCGGCTGCAGCTGGCCTGCCTGATTGCGATGCTCGCCAATACCCACCGGGCGCTGGCCAGGCTGTGCGTAGAGCGGGGAGGGTCGATCGAAGTAGTGCTGACCCATTGCGGCAATGTTGCCCGACGTCTGAGAGAGACTGCCGTCTTGATTGAAGGAAAGACCAGGCTTAGGCAGTGCTTTCAAGGAACTAGACGTTTTATCCTGCTCAACGAAATCAAGTGTCCTATCGAGCTTGGTGGCGAGCATCACATCCAGACCATTGGCAGCAGGGTTTGCCTGCTTCTCTCGACTCAATAACGCGTTCCACCCAGCAATCTCGGCTTTGGCTTCGTCCTCACGCCCTGCTTGAATGTAGTCTCTAAGAGGGTGTTTACATAATCAAGTTACTAACCGGCGAAGCAGCAACCTCGCTTCGGTCAACCAGACCCACGCTT
>NZ_JAJGQG010000055.1:0-4354 GCF_020783795.1 Xanthomonas sp. NCPPB 1067 | reverse complement strand
CGGCAATGCGCCCACGCAGATCAGCGGCCGTCAGGAAGCCTACGAGAACCTGATCAATCAGTATCTGACGCGTTGATGTCCCGTGGCCGGCGGCGTCCTGCGTCGCCGGCCGATGGCGCCCACCCCCGTGGCCGCTCCCTTGCATGTTCCCAGGTGAACCCATGTCCAGTGTTTCCATTGACGGCGCCCCCGATGCCGGCGAGAACACCCGTTTCATCATACTGATCAGCTGTGTGGCCACGATCGGCGGCTTCCTGTTCGGCTTCGACAGCGGCGTGATCAATGGCACCGTCGATGGCCTGAAACAGACCTTCCAGTCCACCGCTGCCGAGACCGGCTTCGAGGTCGCTTCGATGCTGCTGGGCTGCGCCATCGGCGCATTCTTCGCCGGACGCCTGGCCGACCGCTGGGGTCGCCGTGCGGTCCTGATCATTTCCGCCGCGCTGTTCCTGCTGTCGGCCATCGGGGCCGGTGCCTCGCACAGCTCCGGCTTCTTCATCTTCGCCCGCGTGATGGGCGGCTTTGCGGTGGGCGCGGCGAGTGTCATCTCGCCGGCCTACATCGCCGAGGTCGCCTCCGCGCGCTATCGCGGCCGGCTGGCCACGATGCAGCAGATCGCCATCATCAGCGGGCTGTTCTGCGCATTTCTCAGCAATTACCTGCTGGCCAACGCCGCCGGCGCGTCCACCGAGCCGCTGTGGGCCGGGCAGGCCGCCTGGCGCTGGATGTTCTGGATGCAGGCGGTTCCCTCGATCCTGTTCCTGGTGTTGCTGCTGGTCATTCCGGAAAGCCCGCGCTATCTGGTGGTCAAAGGGCGCCGCGAGCAGGCACTGGTGGTGCTCAAGCGCCTGTACGGCAATGCCGCCGCGCAGACCAAGCTGAGCGAGATTGCGGCCTCGATGGCCGCCGATCAGCACAAGCCGAAGTTCTCGGACCTGATCAACAAGGCCACCGGCAAGATCCGCCCCATCGTCTGGATCGGCATCGGCCTGGCCGTGTTCCAGCAGCTGGTGGGCATCAACGTGGTGTTCTACTACGGCGCGGTGCTGTGGCAGGCGGTGGGCTTCTCCGAACAGGATGCGCTGCTGATCAACGTGCTCTCCGGCGGCCTGAGCATCGGCGCCTGTCTGGTCACGGTGATGCTGGTGGACAAGATCGGCCGCAAACCGCTGCTGTGGATCGGCTCGGCTGGCATGGCCGTCTCGCTCGCCCTGGTCACCTATGCGTTCGCCACGGCCTCGCTGGATCCCAACGGCAAGCTCGCCATGTCCGACTCCATGGGCATGCTGGCGCTGGTGGCCGCCAACGTCTATGTGGTGTTCTTCAATGCCTCCTGGGGCCCGGTGATGTGGGTGATGCTGGGTGAGATGTTCCCCAACCAGATCCGCGGCTCGGGCCTGGCCATCGCCGGCGCCGCGCAGTGGACCTCCAACTTCGCCATCACCGTCAGCTTCCCGATCCTGCTCGGCAGCATCGGCCTGGCCGGTGCCTACGGCATCTACACCGTCGCCGCCTTCATCTCGGTGTTCTTCGTACTCAAGTACGTCTACGAGACCAAGGGCAAGGAACTGGAGCAGATGGAGGGCTGATCCTGTCGGTTATGCCGATATCAGCATGGAAAACGAAGAAGGCCGCGCAATGCGCGGCTTTCTTTTTGGAATGCCTCCTCATGTCCAAGTCTTATGCACGCAGGCATAAGCGGCACCGGCAATGCGAGCCACGCGGCCAGGTCCGATTCGCCTGATCGCGTCAAGCGCTTGCGGATCCTCGATGAGATGCGTTACTTGGTGTTACCCTCGAACCCATGGTTCACCCATGCATGGGGCAGATGCACCAGCAAAGTGCAATACGTGTCGTTAAACGCACACGCTGTAGGTCGGGACGTGCAAGCCTTTATCGCAATGTGTGCGCCATCGCTATACTCCACCAAGCAGTTCCCTCCAGACTAGGAAGCATCGTGGAACCAAGGAGTGGTGGTATGGCGGTAGCCAAAGAAGTCCTCAGGGGCATGCTGATCAGCGTGTGCTACTGCTTGGCGTTTTTGTCGCTTTGGTATTGCTCAATCGACCAGTGGTATCTGCCGGTTGGCCTGCGTGTTGTCACCCTCTTATTCAGACCCTATCGCGAGTGGCCTTTCCTGTTGGCAGGTGATGCGGCAGCAATGCTTTGGCTGCGTGTTCCGCTCTCGCAGCACCAGGGATACGACGTGACCTGGGCGTACATAAGTCCACTTGTTCATGCCCCCATGATTGCGTTCGTCATCTGGTTGGCACGCCATTATGCGCGCAAGCTTTTTCAGCAGACTCCTTTCTTAATTCCATTCGCGATTGTCATTGGGTTTTTTAATTCGCTGTGGAGCATTGTCCTCAATGCCAGCCTTGGCGGGCCGAGCACGGACAAGGTCTTGGAATTCCTTGTTCGCTACTGGTTGGGAAGTTATCAGGGGATATTGATTTTCTTACTTCCGGCCATGTTGTGGTCGCCCCGAAAACGAGAGCCGGCGCGCATAGACCTGCCTCGAGATCTTGGACTGTCGGTTGTCGTCATTCTTGTCCTCTTTTATATACTAGGCTATACGCAGGAGCCGTTACTTCGGAAGATGCTGATGGCTGCCCTGATAGGCCCGGCAATTATCTTGACGCGTCGTCACGGGTGGACGGGGACCGCTCTCGGGACGCTGCTTGCGAATTTCGCGTTAGCAATAACTTTGCCAAAGACATATGAGATTGGTTATTACAATTCTGGCCTTTTTGAGGTTCAAATCTTTCATGTCTTCGTTAGTACTTTGTTATTCGTTTTTGGTGTGCGGTTCGTAAGGCCGTTTAACCGATTTGACGCTATCGGGCGAATTAAGGCGGATGCTCAAAAGGCCATTCAAGCTAGTTATCTCGCGGCTGAGCGGACATTGCGGGATCGGGTCGTGGAATACTCTGATATCAACGTCCAGATGAATAGGATGCGGAAATCGGTTATAGCAGATCTTCGTGAGCGTGGTCACCATGCTGCAGCAATGGAGATAACGCGCGTGGCAGTTCTGGAGTCGCAGCTTCTGCATGAATATGTTGCGGCGTTATATCCATTGGAGATTGAAACGCATGGCCTGTTTCGAACGCTGCGTTCGGCTGCGTTTGAGAGATTGAATTCCACCAAGCTCGACTGTCTAATGCAAGGGGATTGTCAGCAGCTCTCCCTTGGGCTGCAGCTTGCAGCTTATCGTTGCACACTCAACGCGTTGGAACTTCTGCCTGCGTCCAGCAAGCATTTTATCCACGCGCGTGTCTGGCGCGGTCGAGGGGGGCAGGGGGTCGTCATGAGAGTTTTTGCCGATACTTCTTTGGTGGATTCCGTGCGGCGTGAATCCCCTGAAGATGAACATGAATTTCGGGCCCGGCTTAAGTCGCATGGCGGCTTGTTTCGTCGCCGCCATGCGTTAGTACTTACTTTCCTCGTGTCCGAGACAGCCGTTGTTACCGCGTCGGGGAAATCTTCCAGCGTTCCACGTTGGCTTGCCGCTCGACACGCACGGTAAAGTGTGCGGTCTGGTATACCATTTTTGCGCTAGGTCCTAGCTCAGCTGGAGACGTCGTCGACGAACTTGCCCAAATCGTGTTGGCTGCAGGTACTATGACGCGATCGGCGTCCTTGCCCATTGGCAGTACCCAGAGCGCATTATCAACGCGTGCGACCACTGCCCTAACTTCCCCGGCGACGTCGTTGATTTGCAGATATGTCACGCCGTCACGTTGGAATTCGTAGATCGACCAAGCGGGATCTAGGGTGAGGTTGGCAGCTGCTGGGCTACGTCCCCCCAGCCCCATTGTTGCTTGGGCACCTACACCACCTGCACAGCATCCGCCAGTTTGAGCCGAGACTTGGCCTGCCATCAAAGCGCAGGCGAGGATACACATAACCTTCAACGTATTTGCTTTAACTTCCATGGGTTTCGCCTTCCCCTGCTAGGGGCGATTTTGCCTGCGATTCAGGCTTGCTTACGTTACGTCCATAAAGTAGACGAGTGGTGGCTTTCACTCGAAAATTGCTGGCAGTGACTCGTCTCGTACCGTCCATGCTTGAGAGGGACCGGCTCCGCCTCTTGAGTTGTAGCTAATTTCGTACATCCGTTTTGCCAATGGAAGACAAGCAAAGTCAGGTGCTTGACCCTCTGCCTACTGTGTAGCGCGGGTATCAACGAAGGTTGCATCGATCTCTGCCTGCAGAACAGCAGGCGGCAAGTGTTAGAAGCTTTGAACGGCCCCGGGAACCCCGGAGGCTCCATAACTTGAGAAGATGGAGCCATGAGCAGAGCAAGCAAGTTTTCCCCCGAGGTCCGGGAGCGGTCGGTGAAGATGGTGCT
>NZ_JAJGQG010000054.1:0-4486 GCF_020783795.1 Xanthomonas sp. NCPPB 1067 | reverse complement strand
AATCCAAGCAACCCAACGAGTCCGCCATGTCGGCGTGACTCAAACCAAGGAGTCTCCGGGAAAGCCGGGGCGGTTCACATCGCTCCTACAAGCTCCATTCAACTACCGGCGAACGTGATCAGGGGCACGGAATGGACTTTGAGGGATGCCTGTAGGAAATGCTTCTGGAGACGCGCGTGCAAACATCTGTGCTGAGAGGGCTGGAACATTTGGGATAGGTCACAACGTTAGTGCCCGTCGCATGGTTTACCGGCAGCCAACAGTACATTGGAACACCGACAATGCAAAAGGCCTTCTTTAATAAGCCTGACCAAGACTGGGACGCCTACCTCTTGAATGTCTGAGACTCGCTCTGGATTACATTTATATCCAAGCATGTGTCAAAATTTTTCAAAGATCTGCTCGGTACAATTGGAGTAAATCACTCGGCATGAGTTGTTGTTTGCAGCGGTGCACTTTTTCTCCGCTTCAGCCTTAGCTTCTTCGAGTTCTGCATTTCCTACGAAATGCAGCTTTCCGGCAACAGATATTCCATCCTTGTAAGGTTCCGCAACAGCTGCGCATTGATTGTGATAGGTAGCCCAATCGCGGCACTCCTTTCCACCCGCTTTTACACAACTAGCGATGGCGCCTTTCTGCGCTTCACGCTTAGAAAGTTTCCCGTAGTCAACTCCTACGACACCCTCTCCATCAAGTGCAACAGCCCCCCAGGTTTTAATCCATTTCCCAAGCGGCCTAGGCTGCTCTTGGATGGAATTCTCTTGCGGAATCGGCGCACACGCGGCTACCCCTTGCCCCCCAATCGGATATTGCCCAGGTGGACAGCCTTGCTCAGCCATTGCTGTGATCCCAACGGTCATGAGAAATAACAACGCGAATCTGTTGAAACGCATATATGCACGCCCTTTACAAAAAACCAAAATCCCGGCAAATTTATGCATTCCCGCTTTCACCTCTTCCAGCATTCCCGCGAGAACCTGGCACAGGAGTAGATTCAAAACCACCCGGTTGACCAACTGAGCGAGATCCTGTTCTAGCTATATCACTAGCTATCTCAGCAGGCCGATCTGTAGACCTAGCCGCCTGCTGCGGCATATACGACCCAGCCGGCTGCCCCTGCGGACCTGGGGCTGCGGTGTTGTTGAATGCCGTGTAGGTCAGGAACGTGCCCATGTTGCCCTGCCATAGCGCGGCGGCAATGGTCGGTATGGTGATGATGAGCATGGTCATGATCAGGCCGATGCCACCCTGCTGCAGGGCCTGGCTGGACAGGCCTTCGGCACTGGCCAGGGGGATGAACTTGACCGCCCAGTAGGCCGCGGCGACTTTTACCGTGAACTTCAGCACCATCGCCGTGACCACCGACAGCATCGCCATCGAGAACAGTGTGCCGATGACGTAGAACAACCACTTCTTGAACAGGTCCTTGGTCTGATCGAAGATCAGCGCCAGGATGAAGATTGGCCCGATCCCGATCAGGAACGCCATGGTGAACTTGAACAGCAGCAGCATCGCGCCGGCGGCCATCGGTGGGCTGGCGGTGCCGAAGCCTGCC
Source organism: Xanthomonas sp. NCPPB 1067 (assembly GCF_020783795.1). Classification (NCBI taxonomy): domain Bacteria; kingdom Pseudomonadati; phylum Pseudomonadota; class Gammaproteobacteria; order Lysobacterales; family Lysobacteraceae; genus Xanthomonas; species Xanthomonas sp. NCPPB 1067. The sequence continues at coordinate 2,931 of NZ_JAJGQG010000054.1, read as the reverse complement.
ATCAGCACAGCACGGCCCTTCTTCTCCAGTGCCTCCGGATCGGTTGGATCCACGCGCACCGCATCCAGCGCCGTCAGCGCCACCTGCGTATAGGCGAGATTTTCGTCGATCGCATCGGAGGCAGTACTGTCTTCGTCGCCCGTGAACAACCCATGGATCTCCTTGTCCAGGTACTGGGTCATGGTCTGGTGCAGCGCTGGACCGTTGAGCCCGACCGCCGACGCAATGCTGATGATGATGGCCACCTTGGCGGCCTTGATCATGGTGGCCATCGCACTCTCACGCGACTGCCCGGTGGCGATGCGGTAACCCAGAATCAGCACCCACAGCGTGGTGACTGTCAAAGCGATGGTACTGACCCACCGCATGGTGCGCCTCATCAGATCCAGGCCGAACTCCTGAATCTCGTTACTGAAATAATCGTTGACCAGTTTGAAGAAGACGAAGTCGCCGAGATTGGCGTCCGCCAGGGGCTGTGGCCGGCGCACCGGGCAATGCGCAGAGTGGCCTGCAGTTGCAGACTGCGTGACTGCACTCATTGTCCGATCCGCTCGCCCATTGCCCTACATTACACGCGCCGGCGGTTGCAGCGCCACGTCCGGTTGGCTGCGTTGCGCGTCCAGGGCCTGTGACTGGCGGATGCTCTCCTGCAACGGGGGTGCGGTCTCGGACAGATCCACCTTGGTCCGGAAGCCGGGCGTCGTGCCGACGATCCAGGCGGCGTTGTCATGCACCGTAATGCCTTGCAGCTGATCCGGACGCATGATGCCCGCGCGCTTGGCCTCGACCGTGGCATGCATGGCCTCGGCCGGCGAGGTGCCGGCCGGGAGCTTGCTGTGGATGGCTTGGTAAAGCGGATCGTTGGGAACCGATGCGGCGGCAGGCTCGCCGAACCGACCACGCGAAGCTGCAGATGCAGCGACTTCATTGCCGGATCCACCTATCGGCATCTTCCAGCCGGGCGTGACATACGTCGGGGTATTTTCGCTGTGCATGCGCTGCTGCACTGCCTGCCAGCGCGCTGCTGCCATCTCTGTCGTTCCGGCGCCGGCTTCCAAAGGGCCGTGCAGACGGTCGATGGCATCGACGGCCAGGCCATGGCCACCGCGCGCACCAAGCGTCAAGCCACCACGCAACACTTCCACATCAGCGCGGTACTTGTCGATCATCGGCGCGTACTGCTGCGCCAGCTGTTGCGCCTTGGGGTCTTCCAGCACTGAGCGGTCTGGCTTGCCATTGCCGTCAACGGGCAGGAAGTTGTGCATGCGGTGCGAGTCGGCGAGCGGTTTAGCGACCGCCGGATTGCGGTCATCCAACACGCTGCGATCGTTGGCATAGCCGGCCTTCTGCAACATGGCGACTTCTTGTGGCGTGGCGTAGATCCTGACCTGGCCATAGTGCTTGCTGGCAGCACTGACCGCATCGCCGGCCATCACATGGTTGATCACATCGGCACCACCCTCGGGAATGCGCCGGTCCAGGCTGACCGCGCCGTAGGCGTTGAAAGTCTCGCCCTTGAGCCCGAAGTGATGGGCGGTCACCTGAGCCAGATTGCCGCCCAGGGAATGGCCAGTAACGGTGACGGCGGGGACTTCGCCGTCTTTACCGATTTTTTGCGCGTAAACCAACGCATCCTTGGTCAACTCAATCGCTTCGGCAGCCTGGCGATTGTGACGTGCGGCGACCATGCCGCCATCCGTGTAGACACCATCCTGCTTGAGCTCTCGCTCAGTCTCGGTGCCGCGATGGGCGACAACGATCTCGTTGGTGTCGACGCGTTGGTAAATGACGCCTTGATAACCAGAAAGACTATCCACGTATTTGAGGCGTATGTAGATATTGCCGCCGATATCTTCCGGTCTGCTGTTGGGCCCTGTCTCTCTGGGGGCCTTATAAGCATCGTCAGAGAGCGCCGCGTATTGTGGACTCGTAATACTCATGGGCTCACCTTTTCAGCAATCAGGGTGATTTTAAAGATATTATTGCGAGCATCATCATTGAATTGGTCGACATCAAGACGCCCACCATCAGGAAAGTTATCGACATCCTCTTTCGGATAGCGCCCTTTCCAAAAGTAAGTAACCTTGGGGGCCGAGCTATAGATTTCATTTCGGAATAAAACCGGCTGAAATCGCGTATCTTCGTGCTTGTCGGTTGCTTTCAGAGAGATGCCAACTCCATCGAGTTCAAAGATGCACACGCCCTTGCCGTAATAGTCAGCATCGATCATGCCATCGGCATAAATCTTCGCCACGTATGTAGTGTGGTTGAGCTTCTCGAAATGGATAGGAATCCCATCCTCGTCCGACTTATTCCACACCCCTGCAACGGGCTCAATTGGCGTGCATTGTTTGTGATTGGTCATTTGGTAGTATGCCGTCCCAGAAACCCACTCAAACGGCCCCGGCGCATCCTCGATCGCCATTGTGATGCGATACGCCTGTGTCGGATGCGGGTTCTTGCGGTAGACCGGATCGCCGTCGGCGGTAGTGGCGCCACTATCGTGTTTTTCAGAGCCAGTGTTCATGGGGCTGCATCCTGCTAATAAAGCAAAGGCAAGAAGTCCAGCAATTTTAATTCCCAGCGTCCTTTTCATGCCGCCACGGTGCGTTGGGCAGTATGCTTTACGGCCGTGACCTGCAGCATTGCAACTATAGCGAAGTGTAACAAAGCACAGATCGAGGCCGCATACTGTGCAAGTTCCAGCAGGATTGTGAACGTATTTCGATAGGCCAAGACAACCAAACTTGCGGTTAGTAAGGTTGACATCAGCAGGATAGTCAACATGCGCCAAACACCTTTGGTGACCGATACCAGTGTGAATTTTGGTAGGGAAACACGCTATCCATTACATTGAACCGCCCCGGGAACCCCGGAGGCTCCATTACTTGAGAAGATGGAGCCATGAGCAGAGCAAGCAAGTTTTCCCCC
>NZ_JAJGQG010000053.1:0-5905 GCF_020783795.1 Xanthomonas sp. NCPPB 1067 | reverse complement strand
GGTGTTGACGAAACGCAAAAGCCGGCTATGATGGGCGGCTCGCAACACGGAAAGACGCTACGGCGGATTGAGGTGATGCGGCGGCAACTTCCTTTTCACGAGGGGTTGACGAGGATGAAAAGCCTGCTAATATGGCCGGCTCGCTTCGCAGAAAACCTTCGGGTCGACACGAAGCAGCGTCAACCACCTCGAAATGAGGTGTTGACGGCAAGAAAAAGTCCGCTATAATGGGCGGCTCGCTTCGACGGAAACGACGAAGCTGACGGGAACGGCGCTGAGGCCACTTCCCCATGTTCTTTGACAGTGTGCGCAGGTAATTTGTGCGGACGCCTGCAGGAAGGATGATTGTCCATCTTGCAGACGTTTAATCAAGCAACATATTAATTGCTTTGCAAGCGATAAGTTGCCAGTGGTTGGACTTCTGCAGCTAAGAGTATTTGCCTTCGGGCATGTAATTTTAAGTGAAGAGTTTGATCCTGGCTCAGAGTGAACGCTGGCGGCAGGCCTAACACATGCAAGTCGAACGGCAGCACAGTAAGAGCTTGCTCTTATGGGTGGCGAGTGGCGGACGGGTGAGGAATACATCGGAATCTACTCTTTCGTGGGGGATAACGTAGGGAAACTTACGCTAATACCGCATACGACCTACGGGTGAAAGCGGAGGACCTTCGGGCTTCGCGCGATTGAATGAGCCGATGTCGGATTAGCTAGTTGGCGGGGTAAAGGCCCACCAAGGCGACGATCCGTAGCTGGTCTGAGAGGATGATCAGCCACACTGGAACTGAGACACGGTCCAGACTCCTACGGGAGGCAGCAGTGGGGAATATTGGACAATGGGCGCAAGCCTGATCCAGCCATGCCGCGTGGGTGAAGAAGGCCTTCGGGTTGTAAAGCCCTTTTGTTGGGAAAGAAAAGCAGTCGGTTAATACCCGATTGTTCTGACGGTACCCAAAGAATAAGCACCGGCTAACTTCGTGCCAGCAGCCGCGGTAATACGAAGGGTGCAAGCGTTACTCGGAATTACTGGGCGTAAAGCGTGCGTAGGTGGTGGTTTAAGTCTGTTGTGAAAGCCCTGGGCTCAACCTGGGAATTGCAGTGGATACTGGGTCACTAGAGTGTGGTAGAGGGTAGCGGAATTCCCGGTGTAGCAGTGAAATGCGTAGAGATCGGGAGGAACATCCGTGGCGAAGGCGGCTACCTGGACCAACACTGACACTGAGGCACGAAAGCGTGGGGAGCAAACAGGATTAGATACCCTGGTAGTCCACGCCCTAAACGATGCGAACTGGATGTTGGGTGCAATTTGGCACGCAGTATCGAAGCTAACGCGTTAAGTTCGCCGCCTGGGGAGTACGGTCGCAAGACTGAAACTCAAAGGAATTGACGGGGGCCCGCACAAGCGGTGGAGTATGTGGTTTAATTCGATGCAACGCGAAGAACCTTACCTGGTCTTGACATCCACGGAACTTTCCAGAGATGGATTGGTGCCTTCGGGAACCGTGAGACAGGTGCTGCATGGCTGTCGTCAGCTCGTGTCGTGAGATGTTGGGTTAAGTCCCGCAACGAGCGCAACCCTTGTCCTTAGTTGCCAGCACGTAATGGTGGGAACTCTAAGGAGACCGCCGGTGACAAACCGGAGGAAGGTGGGGATGACGTCAAGTCATCATGGCCCTTACGACCAGGGCTACACACGTACTACAATGGTAGGGACAGAGGGCTGCAAACCCGCGAGGGTAAGCCAATCCCAGAAACCCTATCTCAGTCCGGATTGGAGTCTGCAACTCGACTCCATGAAGTCGGAATCGCTAGTAATCGCAGATCAGCATTGCTGCGGTGAATACGTTCCCGGGCCTTGTACACACCGCCCGTCACACCATGGGAGTTTGTTGCACCAGAAGCAGGTAGCTTAACCTTCGGGAGGGCGCTTGCCACGGTGTGGCCGATGACTGGGGTGAAGTCGTAACAAGGTAGCCGTATCGGAAGGTGCGGCTGGATCACCTCCTTTTGAGCATGACGTCATCGTCTTGCGGGCGTCCTCACAAATTACCTGCATTCAGAGATGCGTACCGGCACAGGTCGGTATGCGAAAGTCCCATCATGGGGCCTTAGCTCAGCTGGGAGAGCACCTGCTTTGCAAGCAGGGGGTCGTCGGTTCGATCCCGACAGGCTCCACCAGATTCGCAGATCCCTCTGCAATAGCCCGCACATCCGTGTGCGGACTGTCCAGGGAAAAGCGAGAGCACTAGACTTTGGGTCTGTAGCTCAGGTGGTTAGAGCGCACCCCTGATAAGGGTGAGGTCGGTGGTTCGAGTCCTCCCAGACCCACCACTCTGAATGTAGTGCACACTCAAGAATTTATACGGATCAGCGTTGAGGCTGGTACGTGTTCTTTTATAACTTATGACGTAGCGAGCGTTTGAGATATCTATCTAAACGTGTCGTTGAGGCTAAGGCGGGGACTTCGAGTCCCTAGAAATTGAGTCGTATGTTCGCGTTGGTGGCTTTGTACCCCACACAACACGTCATATAGCTCCGAGGCAACTTGGGGTTATATGGTCAAGCGAATAAGCGCACACGGTGGATGCCTAGGCGGTCAGAGGCGATGAAGGACGTGGTAGCCTGCGAAAAGTGTCGGGGAGCTGGCAACAAGCTTTGATCCGGCAATGTCCGAATGGGGAAACCCACTGCTTCGGCAGTATCCTGCAGTGAATTCATAGCTGCTGGAAGCGAACCCGGTGAACTGAAATATCTAAGTAACCGGAGGAAAAGAAATCAACCGAGATTCCCTAAGTAGTGACGAGCGAACGGGGAGCAGCCCTTAAGCTGGAATGGCTTTAGAAAAACAATCTGGAAAGATTGGCCATAGAAGGTGATAGCCCTGTATTTAAAAGGGCCACTCCAGTGAAGACGAGTAGGGCGGGGCACGTGAAACCCTGTCTGAATATGGGGGGACCATCCTCCAAGGCTAAATACTCCTGACCGACCGATAGTGAACCAGTACCGTGAGGGAAAGGCGAAAAGAACCCCGGAGAGGGGAGTGAAATAGATCCTGAAACCGTGTGCGTACAAGCAGTAGGAGCTCGCAAGAGTGACTGCGTACCTTTTGTATAATGGGTCAGCGACTTACTGTTCGTGGCAAGCTTAACCGTATAGGGGAGGCGAAGGGAAACCGAGTCTGATAAGGGCGCATAGTCGCGGGCAGTAGACCCGAAACCGGGTGATCTAGTCATGGCCAGGGTGAAGGTGCCGTAACAGGTACTGGAGGCCCGAACCCACGTCTGTTGCAAAAGACGGGGATGAGCTGTGATTAGGAGTGAAAAGCTAATCGAACCCGGAGATAGCTGGTTCTCCTCGAAAGCTATTTAGGTAGCGCCTCATATGTATCCTCTCGGGGGTAGAGCACTGTTATGGCTAGGGGGTCATCGCGACTTACCAAACCATTGCAAACTCCGAATACCGAGACGGACTGTATGGGAGACACACGGCGGGTGCTAACGTCCGTCGTGAAAAGGGAAACAACCCAGACCCACAGCTAAGGTCCCAAATTCACTGCTAAGTGGAAAACGATGTGGAAAGGCATAGACAGCCAGGAGGTTGGCTTAGAAGCAGCCACCCTTTAAAGAAAGCGTAATAGCTCACTGGTCGAGTCGGTCTGCGCGGAAGATTTAACGGGGCTAAGCAGTGAACCGAAGCTTGGGGTGCATAAAACTTGTTTTATGCGCGGTAGAGGAGCGTTCCGTAAGCCTGCGAAGGTGGATTGAGAAGTCTGCTGGAGGTATCGGAAGTGCGAATGCTGACATGAGTAACGATAATGCGGGTGAAAAGCCCGCACGCCGAAAGCCCAAGGTTTCCTTGCGCAACGTTAATCGACGCAGGGTTAGTCGGTCCCTAAGGCGAGGGCGAAAGCCGTAGTCGATGGGAAGCAGGTTAATATTCCTGCACCTCGCGTGAGTGCGATGGAGGGACGGAGAAGGTTAGGTGTACCGGGCGTTGGTTGTCCCGGGGAAAGGCGGTAGGTTTGGATCTTTGGCAAATCCGGGATCCTTTAAGACCGAGCACCGAGACGAGCCTTTATGGCGAAGTCACTGATACCACGCTTCCAGGAAAAGCTCCTAAGCTTCAGCTCACGAAGACCGTACCGTAAACCGACACAGGTGGGTAGGATGAGAATTCTCAGGCGCTTGAGAGAACTCGGGTGAAGGAACTAGGCAACATGGCACCGTAACTTCGGGAGAAGGTGCACCCTTTTTGGTGGCTCGTGCGAGCTATAGCTGAAGAGGGTCGCAGAAACCAGGCCGCTGCGACTGTTTATCAAAAACACAGCACTCTGCAAACACGAAAGTGGACGTATAGGGTGTGACGCCTGCCCGGTGCTGGAAGGTTAATTGATGGGGTCAGCCGCAAGGCGAAGCTCTTGATCGAAGCCCCAGTAAACGGCGGCCGTAACTATAACGGTCCTAAGGTAGCGAAATTCCTTGTCGGGTAAGTTCCGACCTGCACGAATGGCGTAACGACAGCGGCGCTGTCTCCACCCGAGACTCAGTGAAATTGAAATCGCTGTGAAGATGCAGCGTTCCCGTGGCAAGACGGAAAGACCCCGTGAACCTTTACTATAGCTTTACACTGAACGTTGAGTTCGTCTGTGTAGGATAGGTGGGAGGCTATGAAACTGTGGCGCTAGCTGCAGTGGAGCCATCCTTGAAATACCACCCTGTCGTGCTTGACGTTCTAACCTAGGTCCGTTATCCGGATCAGGGACCGTGTATGGTGGGTAGTTTGACTGGGGCGGTCTCCTCCTAAAGAGTAACGGAGGAGCACGAAGGTACGCTCAGCGCGGTCGGACATCGCGCACTGTGTGCAAAGGCATAAGCGTGCTTGACTGCAAGATCGACGGATCAAGCAGGTACGAAAGTAGGTCTTAGTGATCCGGTGGTTCTGTATGGAAGGGCCATCGCTCAACGGATAAAAGGTACTCCGGGGATAACAGGCTGATACCGCCCAAGAGTTCATATCGACGGCGGTGTTTGGCACCTCGATGTCGGCTCATCACATCCTGGGGCTGTAGTCGGTCCCAAGGGTATGGCTGTTCGCCATTTAAAGTGGTACGCGAGCTGGGTTCAGAACGTCGTGAGACAGTTCGGTCCCTATCTGCCATGGGCGTTGGAAGTTTGAGAGGGGCTGCTCCTAGTACGAGAGGACCGGAGTGGACGAACCTCTGGTGTTCCGGTTGTCACGCCAGTGGCATTGCCGGGTAGCTATGTTCGGAAGCGATAACCGCTGAAAGCATCTAAGCGGGAAGCGCGCCTCAAGATGAGACTTCCCGGGGCACAAGCCCCCTAAAGGAACCATGTAGACTACGTGGTTGATAGGTCAGGTGTGTAAGTACAGCAATGTATTGAGCTAACTGATACTAATGATCCGTGCGGCTTGACCATATAACCTCAAGTTGCCTTGGTCCCAACGAACGTTGGTAGATCATCAAATGCAAGCTACGTCATAAGTTACCTATGCGAGACGGGCGCCGTACGCGCTTCCCTTCGCAAGAGCCTGCACTTCCTTGTGCAGACTTTTGAAGAGAAGCAAAAACTGGCGCCGCTCCAACCGTCTCCCTGGTGAAATTAGCGCTGTGGAACCACCCGATCCCATCCCGAACTCGGAAGTGAAACGCAGCTGCGCCGATGGTAGTGTGGCTCAAGCCATGCGAGAGTAGGTCATCGCCAGGGGCTTTACCCCAAACCCTCAGTCCTCACGGACTGGGGGTTTGTTCTTTGCGCAAAACAAAAATCCAACACCAACCACATCCCGCCATGACGCGGACCTGGCGCAGGTAACGGCACGCAGCGACCACAAGTCGGCTCACCGCCGCACTCACACCTCGACGCGCGCCACCCACACACAGCCGCGC
>NZ_JAJGQG010000052.1:0-6189 GCF_020783795.1 Xanthomonas sp. NCPPB 1067 | reverse complement strand
TGGTTGAGCAGGTCGTTGCGCGCTTGCAGCGACACCGTGCCGGTGCCGCTGATGCGGCCCTGGTTGAGCAGGTTGCCCGCGGTGACGCTGACATCGGCACCAGCGATCACGCCCTGGTTGCTCAGGGCGTTGGTGGCGTTGAGTTCGACGTTGCCGCCGGCGATCAGCGCGCCGTTGCCACGCAGCTGCAGCGAGTTGGACGCCAGATACACGACCGGCACCAGCACGGTCTGGCCCTGGTATTCCTGCTCCACCATCCACACGATGTCCTGCGTGAGTGCAGCGGCCTGCGCGGCAGTCAGGCCCACGCCCATGCTCAGCTGCAGCTGGCCTGCGGCGGCCACGCCCGACTCGAGCAAGGCGCGGTACTGCGCCACGCCATCGGCGTAGTTGCTCAGGTAGCGGCGGCCGGTGAGCTGGGTGATCTGGTCCAGCACCAGGCGCTGCTCGTAGAAGCCATCGCCCAGCCGGGTCGGTCTCGATCAGGTAGCGACGGCCCGGGCTTTTGCTGGCTATTCCTTGCGGATACTCAAACCTGCCCTTTTTCTGATCGCATCATCTCTATGCTCCTCATTACCGCTTCAACTAAACTTGCAACATTGCTTTTCCGCATCTCACACTATGGCGTTGCAATCATACATATATTCATAATGGTCACGAGCAGTCCAAATATGACCATCACACCTATCTATCATCACAAGCCCACCCGCAGCTCCTGCATCATCCTCCAAACTGAATCGCCAAACTACCGGAGGATGAAACCCAAAGTCGTTTTGCAATGAAACGCGACACCCAGCAACCTCCGAGTGCTTTATCGCAATTTCGTAGGCTGATTCAAGCGAAACCTTCAGGGAATCACGGTAAATAACGGGAACGGAGAAAACATTCAAACCCCTCCCCCTCATTGCAATAACAACCGAAACTAAATCTATTCTGGAAATATTAACACCTAAAAAAGACGGAAATTTCTCTGGAAATTCACCCAAAAAGCTCCGATCCAGAATTTTCAGAACATTTAAATCAACACCAGCAAATCGTGCATTCGTGTACAAATCGCAAATTATTTCCCTATCCATTACAGTACCTCAATGACCAATTGATACAGCGCCACCCTTTAATGCAGAAGCCAACTCATCCATCGACACCGAGTAAGATGACCCAGTTCCCAATGGCCATGGATCTCTGATATAGGCACGCCCATCTTTAACGAAGTCAACCACAACTGCATGCAGCCCCCCGCCCGCCCTGACATTTAATACCAAAGCCGATCCACTTCCAGACAACTCTTCAACCTGCCTAATATTAACTTCTCTGAAGTGACTAACCTTACCATTATAACCAAGGTCGGACAATGCCTTCGGAACATCCGATAAATAGGTTCCGCTGGTATCGGTGTTCAACGCGGCACGAATATAAGCCTCAGGAACGTCACTCAAGTTAGCAGCCATCTTACAGCTTGCAGCAACGCACGAAAATTCATTAACTTGACCAAACAGGGGCTTATCCACTCCAGGATTGTATTCACCTATATCTTCGACAGAAAACAAGCCTCGTCCATGACCAGATTTACCTTCCACAAAAATACTATTAGAACGTTCGACAGCCCTATCCACATTCCTCAAAGCGTCCTTCATATCAACAACTGCATCTGCAGCTTCAGCTACTTCAGCCATCACATGACCTGAACGGACGGTCATTTTCGCCGCAGTTACTACACTGATTGCACCTGCTGTTGCAATTTCAGCCAATGCTTCGAATGCAAGCGAGCCAGTCGCATATGCTTTCGCATCGCGAAAAGCCTGCAAATCCTTCTGCGTATAGTCGACCAAGACATTGGCAATCAGCTTTCCGCTTTCGCCCGCGAGTCCATTGGCGATCTTCTTGCTGGTCCCCTCTGGATCATGAAGCATCGACCACTGCAACATCTGCATGGACAACCATGTCTTGGGGTTCACTAGGTCGACCAAGCCGCCGGCTCCATCCTTAAAACCAAGCAAAGCTTGCCTGGCTTCTTCAGTCGGGTTTTGCGTGTAAGCCCGCATCAGCTCACTGAAGCTTGCGTCTTCTACGAGGCGGACATTAGCAGCATTGAAGTAAAGATTCCTGCCGGTGCTGTCGGCAAACGCTTGAACTGCATAAAGCTCTTGATTCTTGAAGTCCTCAGTGGTGCTCTTGAACGCATTCATGGTGACGCCACGCTCGTCCACATATGTCAGGTGGGCGCCATTAGCATTTGCTTCTGTCAACAGCCAGCTTTGTGCGTCCTTGTAGCTCTGCACCTGCTCGGGTGTGTAGAGTGTCAGCAGACTCTGCCAATCCTGATCGTTTGCGTACAGCGCACCACGCATCAGCAGACGCTCTGCTTCCTGCTTACTACAGCCACATATGCTGGTGTACTCGTCAGACTTACTGCGAACGAAAGACAATTCGACAGGATGCAGTTGGCGATTGAACTGCTCGCCTGCCAGCGCCGTAGCCGCGCCACTTCCACCGCCACTAATGGCTCCCACAACTGCACTAATGAATTGCTGCGCACCAGGTCCCAGGCCCGCGGTGGCTGGCCGTGTCGCTTCTGCAGCACCCGCGCCCAAGGCACCGCCAAGAACATCGCCATTGCCAAGCGCAGCAGACAACGCACCCACCAAGGTATGCAACGTTACCTTCGCTACACCACCATCCAGCCATGGACCAAGACTGCTTCTGGCAGCATTGGCCCGCTGAGTTGCCTCACTGATTGCCGTTTGGTCGCCACTCTTTTCAGCTTGCGCTAATGCGTCTTCTGCCTCCTTCCATTCCTTTCCCTTCGCGTTGGCAATCGCATCGGCAATCGACCCAGCGGTACGAAAACCAACCTCGCTTGCGATCTGGCCTGCGATCAAATCCTTCTGTACTTCCTCAAGGTCGAACTTGTTCTTAAGTCCTTCCAGTTGGATCTTTGTCGCAGTGCGATCCAGGCCGTCTAACGCAGAGGTATCACCGTTGCGCACGATGACAGTGCCCGCAGCAATATCGCTGCGCGTTGTGCTGCCGGATGACTCAGATTGCGGAATGCCTAAACCCGGACGTCCGGTACCCCCTCCCCACGTGGTCTCGCTTGCTCCAGTACTACCTGGCTGCCCCCCGCTTTGATCGCCTATCGAGCCACCTGCGCTCGCTGAATAGCTAAAGGTATTGGCACTGTAGCCCGCTCGATTTTTTAGCTCCGTAACGCCAAGACTCTCTGTCGAGAGCAGATTCTTTTCAGGGATTGCCGTGCTTGCAAGAACAGCACCATCAAGTTGCGTGTGGTTACCTACATTGATGGAGTAGCCGCCATTGCCGGCAGCAAGACCGGTTTGACCATTGACTGCGTTGTAATTGCTATCGATCTTGGTCTGACCGACGCTGGCGCTGCCATAGCTTGACCCATAGCAAATCGGAGGGATACAAAGGCTAAGGTTCAAGCCGCCGCTACGGTCGTTCTGATCATAAGTTTGCTGATCTTGTGTACTGGTAAGCGTGAGGTCGCGCCCGACATCTGCAACCACGGTGTTACCGATTGCCTGAGCGCCTTTCAATGTCGCGTCGCGCCCACTATTGATCAGCAGTACGTTGCCAGCTTGAACCTCTGTCAACTGATTGGTTACCGAAAGCCCCTGACTCTCGCCAAGTGCACGCGAGGCCGCGAGCTCAATAGTGAATCCATTCTGCGACCCACCTAGACCAAAGCCGACCCCGATACTGGCATTGTGAGCGTCGTACTTGCTGGATTGGTCGCTGCTATTAACAGCCGAAAGGAGATTGATATCACGGACAGCGTCCAGCGCCACCGCATTTCCCGCTCTGATCTGGGTGCCCTTTGAGGTGATATCGCCGTTGGCAGCATAGCCTTCGGCGTCTTTCGTGCCGTCACCGTTCGCAAGTATCGTGACATTACGGCCAGCATTGACCGTACTGCCCTGCGCCTTAGTGTCGAGGTAGCTGGACTCGCTCTTCTGAACGCCTCCGCCAACGCTGACGGTCACCTTTGCTGCGGCGCCGCTCTGTACAGCATCGTTTGCGGCATAGGCCGCTTTCGCCGCGTACAGCGCCGCCATCCGCTCATCGCCTTCATCCTGCGCCTTGCCTGCAGCATCTGCCGCACGCGCAGCTTCTACGGCATATCCGGATAACGCAGCAGTCACACCGTACTGGGTCACTCGATGTGTTTCAACTTGGTTTGCGGTATTCGTTGCAGCATCCAGAAGGACACTTCGGCCGGAAAGCGTCACATCGTTGCCGGCAAAAATGTCGGCACCCTTGACCACTAGGTCTTGTTTTGCAAGAACATTCACATCTCCCTTCAGGCTGCTCAACTGAGTGCGCAGACTGTTTTGATCAGTGCTACTGCCATCAACAACGTGCAACTCCTTGCGGATACCAACGGTGCCGGAGTAGCCATCGCCACCCAGGTCACCGAACTGCATCTGCCGCTGCGTCTCTTGCCAGCTTTGAGTCGCCGTGCCTGGCAGTAGTTCGATCCCGCCCTTCTGGGCGATCAAATTGACTGCAGCTTCTGCGGCAACATTCGCACCCTGTAACGCAATATCGCCTTGTCTACTGGTTAGCGTGATTTGTTGCCCACTGATGCTGCTACCGGTCTGCCCAATAACTTGCCTACCTGCATCATTGGTTCCACGTCCCTCGCTGTAGGGCATTGTGGTGATTCCGCCACTGTTTGGACCACCATTGACCTGCCGGCTCGCCGCACCGATGTCCTGAATGGCGAAAACTGTGCTACCGCTCTTGGTCCTTCTATCACTCGTTTGCGTTTGTGTGTCCGCGCTTGCCAGCAGCATTAGATCGCGCTGTGCATCGAGCATCACTGCACCGCCAGCAAGAAGCTTGCTACCCGCCAGAACGATGTCGCCCTCTGTTGAGCGCACGCTGATGCCGCCGGCAGCCGTCACCGAAGTCCCACGTTGGGTGGTACGTTCGATATCTACGTTTGCAGATGCGCTTTTGCTGCCAAAGCCCAGTGCGATCTGCGGCACGCTGCCAGCCGAGGCTGCAACTTCATTGAGATAGCTCTTGGTCTTTTCCCTTCCATTAGCATCGCTATCGTCAATCTGCTGCATATTGCGAACAGTGTCGATCGGGGTCCCAACCAACGCCATTGACAGGCCACTACTACTGGCCTTAGCTTGCGACTGAATTCGCTCAGTCTGCTCGACCGGCGTGATTTCCACGTTACGGCCCTGAATCGCAATATTGCCGCCAGTTCCTTCGACATCATTGGTGGCGCGACCGGCGAACAGGTCGCTACCACGGATCGCAACATTTCCTCCTGCCACTACACTTACATTCCCTTCGACGCTACCAATCAAACTTCCTGTCGTGGCGGTTTTGCTGGACTGACTTGCATTCGACGCTTTCTGGCTACCGGCCGTGAAGCCAATGCCTCCCAAACCGCTCGCTCCGCCTCCGCCGAATAGGCCGGACTTCTTGGTCTTGGATTCATGCAACTCGGCGTAGCTGTTCTCCGCAACGTCAATAGCAATGTTGTTGCCGGCAGCAAGGGTCACATCGCCTGTCCCAGCCACCTGCGCACCTTGCGACAGCAGGTCATTGCCTGCCGCAATCTGCACCGTGTCGCCACTGAGCGTGGTGGTGATCGCCACGGTGTCCTGCCACGCATCATGGGTGGTGGTGGTCTTGCTGCTGAACGTGCCCTTCTTCTTCCTGGTCATGTCCTGCACGGCGTCGTGCTGCTCGCTGGCGGCGAGCAGGTTGACGTCGTTGCCGGCGGCCAGGGTGATGCCGCCTTCCTTGGTGGCGGCCGATGCGGCGGTGAGGGTGATGTCGTTGCCCGCCTGCATGGCGAGGTTGCCGCCGGCACTGAATTCGGTGCCGTGGACGGTTTCATCGCGGGTGCTGGTGGTCTGCCTGAAACGCTTGCGCGTTTCCAGGACATCGCTGGTGTCCACCGTGGTCAGGGTGCTGGCGTTGATGTCGTTGCCGGCGCTGACGCCCAGCCCCTTGCCTGCATCGAGCTTGGCAGCGACCAGGTTGACGTCGTTGCCGGCGCTGAGGATCAGGTTGCCGCCGGCGGTGAGCGCCTGCTGATCGATGGTCTGCGTGGTCGTTGTGGTGCTGACGCGGGTCTTGCCGTTGCGGCTCTTGTAGCTATCGATTTCGGTCTCGTTGAGGACGGACACGACGTTGAGATTG
>NZ_JAJGQG010000051.1:0-6733 GCF_020783795.1 Xanthomonas sp. NCPPB 1067 | reverse complement strand
GATCGAGACAATTTTCACCTCTATGGCAACAAGTTGGCAGGCACCCCTGAGAACTTCAGGGATGTCTTCAATGCGCTAGGCACTGCAGGCTTGAAAAAAGACGAGCTGCAGCTGATGTACCAGCCCGAGCTGCTGACTTATGCTGGAAAGGGTATTGGCAGAGACGGTCGCCTTACCCTCGCTGTTCCAGCTACAGGGGCCGCGATCGGCCTCGCAGCGGCGGGTGGCGGAGCATGCGCGCTCAACCTTGTTGCCTGCGGGCGACTAGCAGTTAGTGCGCTTGACGCAATCGCAACGGAGTGGACCGGTGGACACTCCCTTGCTGTTTTTGGAGGGGGGGCGGTTGGCTCAGCTATTGCGCAGAAATTTGATGATTTATTGGCTAGCCCTGGATTCACGGTAGATGATCTTGTACTAGCGTATAGAAGACTTATTCCGCTTAAAGCTGATGGAAAAGCAGATGCTGCAGCTGCTGCCAACCTTTTAAAGGATTTGATGAAAAGAGAGGCTCACGACCCTTTGATTGGACGGATACTTGAGCCAGGCCGGGAGACCGTCAAAGTCACAGCTGAGGCGAGTGTGGCAGGTAAGAAGATCATAGACACGAATCAGATGGCACGTCCAGCAGCAATGGCCGACAGTTCGAAGTCTACGTTGATTGCCGACCTGATTCCGCCGGGTGCTCCTAACTCGAATATGAGCAATGCTCATGCGGAAATTGCTACCATACAAAGGGCTTACGATTCGGGCTTGACGCAAGGGCAGGAGATGTCGATGGTAGTGAGGGGGGAGGAAATATGTTCTTATTGTAGTCAATCTACCAACTTGGCGGCTGCCGCCGAGAGGTCTGGGCTCAACGCGTTGACGGTCTATGATGCTACTACTGGGAAAACCTGGATTTGGAGTAGGCGGAAAATTGGTAGCGGTCTGGTCGAGCTAAAGAGGACTACTGGTGAATAATAAGTATGAATTCATACTGTCCTTTGGCGTCCCAGGCATGCGTGCTGTTTGCACTGAAGATCCTGTATGGGAAAGAATCTCTGCTGGAATTGAATCTGTTTTTGTAGACGGTGGGCGTGCCTCCCTTGTCATGCATGAATACAATGGAGTCGATAATTCAGGTGAAAAAATTCAGGCAGTTATTATGGAGGGGGTTAAAGGAGCATATAGAATTCTGTTAAGGGTTGATTCAAATGATCCAAGGCGTGAAATTTTGAAGTGGTGGGGGGGTGAAAATTGTAATGGAGTTGATTTTGTAAATTATCTGGATCAGAGGTGGAATCCAAGAGGTTGGTTGTTTGATTTGGATTTGGCAAAGAAGGTGATGAAGGTTTTTTTTGATAAAGGTAGATTGGATGATATGTCAAACTTCAAATCGCCTTGGGATGTAGATTTTTCGTTTATAACTCGTTGAATGAGCTTTTTACTTGAATAAAAGGATTGCTCGACTGTCCATTTGAAAGTTCGCCGCGGATGCTCGGCGTCGACATGACACTGACCGGCACTCGCGTGCAGGTGGGTGGCAGCGCGGCGCTGATCGCCGACAACAACCTCAGCCTCATGCCCAGCGTGCTGCGCAACGACAACGGCCTGTTGCGTGGCGGCGACGCTGTCTCGCTCGTCACCGGCAAGGACCTGATCGTCTCGGCCGGCAACGACCTGACCATCCGCTAGACAAAGTTCACCGCCGGCAACGACATTGCCCTGACCGCCGCATAGGCTGCGACCAAGGAAGGCGGCATCACCCTGGCCGCCGGCAACGACGTCAACCTGCTCGCCGCCAGCGAGCAGCACGATGCCGTGCAGGACATGACCAAGAAGAAGAAGGGCACGTTCAGCAGCAAGACCACCACCACCCATGATGCGTGGCAGGACACGCTGGCCATCGGCACCGCGCTGAGCGGCGAGTCGGTCAACATCTCGGCTGGCAACGATGTCGCCGTGGTCGGCTCGACCGTCCTCGCCGAGGGCGATGTGCGCCTGGCCGCAGGCAACAACGTCATCATCGAATCCGCCCAGGACACCAGCAGCGAAACGCATCGCTTCAGCCAGAAGCGCTCGGGCCTGACCGGCAGCATCGGTGGGGGGCGTTGCCAGCATTGGCTACAGCCATGCGCGCAGCAACAGCGAGAATACGACCGAGTCGGTTACCCAAGTCGCCTCGTCGGTCGGCTCGACGGAAGGCAATCTCGTCGTCAGCGCGGGCAACCAGCTGACCATTGCCGGCTCCGATCTCGGTGCCGGCAAGGACCTGACCTTGGCCGCCAAGGACATCGCGCTGTTGGCACGCCAGGACACGGTGGATAACGACGCCAGCCAGTCCAGCAAGTCGAACGGCTTCTCGATCGGCGTGACCTACGATCCGGGCGCCTCCTACCGCAGCGCCCGCGATTCGACCACCAAGAACATGGTCGACACCGGCTCGACCATGAGCAAGATGAGCGGCGATGCCGAAGGCGCAGCCGCCGGCACCATGGCCGCGATCACCCCGGTCGTCATCCAGGCCAGCAGCCATCGCTCCAATGCGGCGCAGAACGAAAGCACCAGCGATGCGCGCGTCAGCCAGCTCGCCGCCGGCGGCAACCTGACCCTGCTCGCCAGCGATGGCTCGATCACCAGCCAGGGCACGCAAATGTCTGCGGAGGGCAATGCGCTGCTGCTCGCCAGCAAGGACATCGTGTTCGACGTTGCGCACAACACCCAGTCCAGCGGCAATGCCAGCACCGGCAAGGGCTGGGGTTTCAACAATGCGGCAGGCTTGCCGTACGGTAACTACAACCAGCAGGGCACCGGCAACGGCCAGACCGACACCATCACCGGCACCCAGTTGTCGGTGGGCGGCAATGCCAGCCTGACCACCACGCAGGGCGACATCTCCCTGACCGCAAGCAACATCGCAGCCCAAGGCAATGTAAGCATGCGCGCGGCCGGCGACCTGACCATCCAGAGCGGCCAGGACATCCTGGGCAATACCAACCAGTCCACCAGCAAGGGCATCGGCACGGTCGTCATCTCCGACACCGAGCGTTTTGCCGGCTACAACAAGAAGAATCACACCGACGACAACGCACAGGTCACGCAGGTGGCCAGCAACGTCGGCAGCCTGGGCGGCAATGTCAGCCTGAGCGCAGGTGGCACGTACACGCAGTCGGCCAGCAATGTGGTCGCAGCGAAAGATGTCGACATCACCGCCGCCTCGATCCAGCTGCTGATCGCCAATACAAGCAGCTCGGCCTCACAGCAGGACGACGATCTCAAAATTGGCGCCTTCGCACGCATCAAATCCCCGCTGATCGATCTGATCAACAACGTGGACGATGCACGTAAGTCCGATGGGCGGTTGGGCGCGATGCAAAACATGGCTGCCGCCGCGAATGCCTACCAGACGGCACGGGCGGTTCAGAGTGGCTCGCTGCTCAGCGTCGAAGCAGGCGTGGGTTTCGCCACCAACGAGAGCAGCTTCAACAGCAGCAGCCAACTCTCGCAAGGCTCCACCATCACCGGTGGCGGCAATGTCAGCCTGAAGACCACCGAAGGCGACCTGCGCATCGTGCAGGGCAACCTCAAGGCCGGCGATACGCTGCGCCTGGACTCGGCACGCGATCTGGTGCTGGAAGCGGGCAGCTCCAGCAACACCGAGCAGAGCAAGGGCAGCAATGCGGGCTTCGAGGTCGGCGTCGGCGCCTCGGTCGGCGCGCAGACCGGCGTGTATGCGTATGTGCAGGCCAGCGTCGGCAGCCACAAGTCCAACGTGGATGGCAGCACCTGGCAAAACACACAACTGGCTGGCCAGAACATCGCACTCACCTCGGAAGGCGACACCACGCTTCGTGGTGCAGTTGCGAAGGCTGACCGGATCGACGTGCAGACCGGCGGTGATCTGACCATCGAATCGCTGCAGGACAAGCTGGACATCCAATCGAAGGAAAGCAGCGTTGGTGGTCGCGTGCAGGTGTCGTTCGGCAGCGCCTGGGATGTCAGCGGCTACGCCAGTGCGGCCAAGGCCAACGGCAACTATCTCGGTGTGGTCGAGCAGTCGGGCCTGTTTGCGGGCAATGGCGGTTACCACGTCACTGCCGGCAACGTAAACCTGATCGGCGGCGCCATTGCCAGCACGAATGCAGCTGCCAGCGAGCTGACGGCCGATGCGCTGACGTTTACCGATCTGAAAAACCGGATGGACTACAGCGCCTCTTCGGGCAGCATCAGCGGCGGCTTCGGAAGTACCGGCAACCAAACCGATGCCAACGGCAACCCGGTGCAGAAGAGCGCGGGCGAGCAATCCCGCGACATCGGCAACACCATCGCCAACGGCGACTACGGCAAGGCCAACACCGGCAGCTTCATGCCGGGCGTGCCGATGAGTGAGAGCGGCAGCGACACCACCTACACCCGTGCCACCTTGACCGAGGGCAACATCAAGATCGGCGGCAAGACCACCACGGCTGCGGCCACCGGCATCAACACCGATGCAACTGCGGCGCATGAGGCTGTGGCGACCTTGCCGGACGTACGCAAGATCCTGGGCGAACAGCAGGCAATGGCGGCGGCGGCCAGCACGGTCATCGCAACGGGCAGGCAGATCGGCCAGGACATTGCCGCATCGGCCGAGAACAAAGCGCGCGCCATCGAAGACCAGTACAGGAACGACCTCAAGACCGACGATGACAGGAATCGTTTCGCGGCCTTGACGCCTGCCCAGCGGGAAAGCGAACTGCTGCAGAAGGTCCCGGACTACCGTGCGGCTTACGAGTCAAAGTAGCAATGGGGCACGGGCGGCGACTACAGCCGGGCGTTGCAGGCGGTCACTACGGTCCTGGTCGGCAGCGTCGCCGGCCAGGGGGCGAGCCAAGTTGCCGGGAATGCACTGGCACCTTACGCCGCGCAGCTGGTCGGCAAGACCTTCGACCAGAACCACGGCAGCAACCCGAACGCCGTGCTGCAAGGGCTATCGCATGCAGTGCTCGGCGCGGTGCTGGCGCAAGTCAACGGCACATCCATGACCGGTGGCGCGCTTGCGGGCGCAGGTGGCGAGCTGGCGGCGCAGTACCTGACCAAGACCCTGTACGGCGACGACCCGCAAGCCTACGGCCCGGATGGCAAGTTCGATCCGAACCGGTTGCCGGATGCGGACAAGCAGCTGATCGTCTCGTTGTCGCAGGCCGTTGGTGCCATTGCGGGTGGGATGACGGGCGGGAGTCTGGCGGATGCTGCGACGACCGCAGATATTACGAAGAACGCGGTTGAGAACAATTTCCTCGGCAAGGATGATCATGCGAGATTGAAAGAGCTTCGTCAGAAAGCTGAAGCACAGTTTGGACTGAATCCACAGGAATCTTTGGAGCTGGTCCTGCTTGATGCCGGTGATCAGATGAGCGCCGGTCTTCTAAAGAAAGTACTGGCTGGAGAGACTCTCACTGAGGTCCAGAAAGCTGGTCTCGCTACTTACTACCAGCGCTACATCGATCAGAACGGAAGCTTCGATCTGAACAATCTGCAAGGCATCGGGCCAGATCAAGTTTACGGCTTTCCGTATGCGGGATTGAGCGTCGATCAGCGCGCATATGCAAGTACGAATTTCACCTTCATGGAGCGCTTGTTCGGCCGCGACAAGACAGCGAATGACAAGATCTACGTTGACGCGCTCATCAAGTCAGGGCTTGAAGTCACTCGCACTGAAGATCTGCTCCCATCCTCGATGCAGCTGAGGGGCTTCTTCGCCCTCCATGATTCATTGAGCTCAAGCGCACTTGCGAGCATTGGGTATCTTGGTGCAACTGCGGCGGGAATGAGTGAGGAAAATCGGCGCAATGTCGCAAATACTATTGCTGGAGCTACGCAGATTGTTGGCTTGATAGTTTCACCCAAGACCAGCCTGCTGCCAGGTACCGGAGGGCTCGGGGTGCCTCGTGCGCCAGTACCTCGTTATGTGCAAGAAGTGTCGCCGAATACACTGGTAATTCCTCCTAAAAATCCGGTGGCTAGCAACGGTTATGGGGTGCCGCGTGAGCCAGTGCCTCGTTCTGTGGAAGAGGCACCGCCGAATGCCACGATAACCAATCCTAAAAATCCAACGGCCAGCAGGGGCACTGAGGTGCCGCCTAATCAGCCAATCGAACAGCCTGCGTTCTCATCAAGTAGGCCGCTGGCACTTCCTTCGCCAAATTTTAATGTGCCTAGCGGCTACACGGCTTCGAAGAACGCTGATGGCACTGCCACAGTTACTGGGCCGCGTGGTGGTATATACAACTCAACTGGTCGATACACAGATGACGGAAAACCAATTTTTCGGGATAACAATGGCGGATATGTCACCCTGGAAGGCGGGAGAGTAAGTGTAAGGGCGCCGACCAACTACGATACGATCCCCATCCATCATATTTGTACCGATAAATGCAATTCTGATACGAACGGCAGGGAAGCTTGGACTCCGCAGTTTCAACGGTTCTTTGATGGCTCCGGTCTCGATATAAAACGGGCAAAAGAAAACCTGGTCGCGGTTCCAGGTCATAGAGGACCCCACCCTGACGATTACCATAGGTATGTGTATGGTATGCTGGATGATGCCACTAGTGGCTTGACTCCTAAGGATGGTCTGATCAACGCGGCCGGAGAACGAAGCAAGCCACATCCACCGCGCTAAGAGCGCTCAAATCCCCGATTTTTTGCCGTTTTCGGCGCGTTTGCGGGGTATTGCCTGAATTACAGGCACACCTTCCCCGCAGCAGGCATT
>NZ_JAJGQG010000050.1:0-16450 GCF_020783795.1 Xanthomonas sp. NCPPB 1067 | reverse complement strand
AGCGCAGCTGTCAACGTGGTCTTGCCATGGTCGACGTGACCGATGGTGCCGACGTTCACGTGCGGCTTGGTGCGCTCGAATTTAGCTTTTGCCATGACTTGCTACCTCTAATTGGAAAATTTTTGAAGCGGCTGAGCGAACTCAGCCCTTCTTGGTGACGGCGTCGGCGATGTTGGCCGGCGCCTCTTCGTAATGGTCGAATTCCATCGAGAACGTGGCGCGCCCCTGGCTCATCGAGCGCAGCGAGGTCGCATAGCCGAACATTTCACCCAGCGGGATCATCGCATTGATGATCTTGCCCGACGGGCTGTCGTCCTGACCCTGCAACACG
The DNA here is from genome assembly GCF_020783795.1 of Xanthomonas sp. NCPPB 1067. Taxonomy (NCBI): domain Bacteria; kingdom Pseudomonadati; phylum Pseudomonadota; class Gammaproteobacteria; order Lysobacterales; family Lysobacteraceae; genus Xanthomonas; species Xanthomonas sp. NCPPB 1067. Next base: position 16,119 of record NZ_JAJGQG010000050.1, on the reverse strand, counting down.
CCGCGACGGCGGCTCACGTCGCCCATCACGTCACCCAGGTAATCCTCGGGGCTGACGATTTCGACCTTCATGATCGGCTCCAGCAACACCGGGCTGGCTTTCGCAAAGCCCTGCTTGAACGCCATCGACGCGGCCAGCTTGAACGCCATTTCCGAGGAGTCGACGTCGTGGTACGAACCGAACACCAACTTGACCTTCACGCCCACGACCGGGAAGCCGGCGATCGGACCACTGGTGATGGTCTCGCGCAGACCCTTTTCGACCGAGGGGATGAATTCCTTCGGAATAATGCCGCCGGTGATGTCGTTGATGAAGAGGAAATCGTCCTTGACGTTGTCGCTCTTGCGATCTTCCTCGGTCATCGGCGACAGCTCGATCACCACGTGGCCATACTGACCCTTACCACCGGACTGCTTGGCGTGCTTGTAGTCGGACTTGACGTCGGCCTTGCGGATGGTTTCGCGGTAGGCCACCTGCGGCTTGCCGACGTTGGCCTCGACATTGAACTCGCGACGCATGCGGTCGACGATGATGTCCAGGTGCAGTTCGCCCATGCCCGAGATGATGGTCTGGCCGGATTCTTCGTCGGTCTTGACGCGGAACGAGGGATCTTCCTGCGCCAGACGGCCCAGGGCCATGCCCATCTTTTCCTGGTCCGATTTGGTCTTCGGCTCCACCGCCATCGAGATCACCGGCTCCGGGAACACCATGCGTTCCAGGGTGATGATCTTGTCCTGCGCGCACAGGGTGTCGCCGGTGGTGACGTCCTTCAGACCCACCGCGGCAGCGATATCGCCCGCGCGCACTTCCTTGATCTCTTCGCGATTGTTGGAGTGCATCTGCAGGATGCGGCCCACGCGCTCCTTCTTCGACTTGACCGGGTTGTAGACCTGGTCGCCGGAGTTCAGCGTGCCCGAATAGACACGGAAGAACGTCAGCGAACCCACGAACGGGTCGGTCATGATCTTGAATGCCAACGCCGAGAACGGCGCGGTATCGGTTGCCGGACGGGTGTCTTCCTTTTCGTCCTCATCGATACCCTGGACCGGCGGACGGTCGGCCGGCGACGGCAGCAGGTGCACCACGCCGTCGAGCATGGCCTGCACGCCCTTGTTCTTGAACGCCGAGCCACAGAACACCGGCACGATCTCGACCTTCAGGGTGCGCTCGCGCAGGCCCGACAGGATCTCCTCTTCGCTCAGGTCGCCTTCGTTGAGGTACTTGTCCATCAGGGCTTCGCTGGCTTCCGCAGCCGCCTCCACCATGAACGAACGCGCCTCGGTCGCCACATCGACCAGATCGGCCGGGATGTCGCGGTATTCGAACGTGGTGCCCTGCGAAGCGGAATCCCAGTGAATGGCCTTCATCTTCAACAGATCGACCACACCCTCGAAGCCGTCTTCGGCACCGATCGGCACCTGCATCGGCACGGCATAGGCACCCAGACGGGCCTTCAGCTGCTCGACGACCTTGTCGAAGTTGGCGCCGGTACGGTCCATCTTGTTGACGAAGGCCATGCGCGGCACGGAGTACTTGTTGGCCTGGCGCCACACGGTCTCCGACTGCGGCTGCACGCCGCCGACGGCGCACAACACGAACACCGCACCGTCGAGCACGCGCAGCGAACGCTCGACTTCGATGGTGAAGTCCACGTGCCCGGGGGTGTCGATGATGTTGAAGCGGTGCTGCGGCATGGACTTGTCCATACCCGTCCAGAAGGCGGTGGTCGCAGCGGAGGTGATGGTGATGCCACGCTCCTGCTCCTGCTCCATCCAGTCCATCACCGCAGCGCCGTCATGGACTTCGCCGATCTTGTGACTGACACCGGTGTAGAACAGGATGCGTTCGGACGTGGTGGTCTTGCCGGCATCGATGTGGGCCATGATGCCGAAGTTGCGGTAACGCTCGATAGGGGTGGTACGGGCCACGGGGAGCCTCTCAATTTCTTGGATTTCGGATGGCCGAACGCCGCCTTTCGGCGGCCTTCGGATTGAATGCGACGCTGATCGCGTCGCAAACAGCACTCAGTGGTGCTGAAGGGCCCCGTTACCAAGGCCCCCGAGGTCACCAGCGGTAGTGTGCGAACGCCTTGTTCGCTTCCGCCATACGGTGCGTCTCTTCGCGCTTCTTGATCGCGCCGCCGCGGCTTTCCGAGGCGTCCAACAGTTCTGCAGCCAGCTTGCGCGGCATGGTGTTCTCGCCACGCTTGCGCGCGGAATCGATCAACCAGCGCATTGCCAGCGCCATGCGACGGGAGGAGCGCACTTCGACGGGCACCTGATAGGTAGCACCACCGACGCGACGCGATTTGACTTCGACAGCCGGGGCCACGTTGTCCAGTGCTTTCTGCACCAGCTCGACGGCATTCGGATTCTTTTCGCCAATGACGTCCATTGCGCCATAGACAATTTTCTCAGCAACCGACTTCTTGCCACTTTGCATCACCATGTTGATGAAGCGGGCAATGGTTTCGCTGCCATGCTTGGGATCAGGCAGGACGGTGCGCTGCGGAGTAGAACCTTTACGGGACATTTGAGTGTTTCCTTAGCTCTTCGGGCGCTTGGCGCCGTACTTGGAACGACCTTGACGGCGCTTTGCGACGCCGGCGGCGTCCAGCGAACCACGGACGGTGTGATAACGCACACCGGGGAGATCCTTGACGCGACCACCACGAATCAGGACCACGGAGTGCTCCTGCAGGTTGTGGCCTTCACCGCCGATGTAGCTGATGACCTCTTCCTGATTCGTCAGGCGCACCTTGGCGACCTTACGCAGGGCCGAGTTCGGCTTCTTCGGGGTGGTGGTGTAGACGCGTGTGCAGACGCCGCGGCGCTGCGGACACTTGTCCAGTGCCGGAGAGGCACTCTTGTAGGTGGTCGCCTGCCGGGGCTTGCGGACCAGCTGATTGATCGTTGCCATCAGTCGATTCTTCTGATTGGAGGCCGAAACGGCCTTGCATGAACACGAAGGCAGGCCGCAAAACGGCCCACCGAGACAGAGAAGTATAGCTGGCAGGGCAAAACTCCGTCAACTTCACGGAAATCCAACTCTGCTGGCCCATCCCGGACCGGAAAACGGAGGGCCTCCTGCCCTCCTTTTCGCCTGGCTTATGCCGATCTTGCGATCGCCATCGGAGCGCTTACTCCTCGTCCGCGCCAGCGTCGGCCGCAGTTGCGACCGGTTCGGCCACTGCGGGCTTGCCCGACAGCGTTTCCATTTCCGAGTCGGTCAGACCCGAAGCCTTGCGACGGCTGGCGTGGTACGCCAGGCCGGTACCGGCCGGGATCAGCCGGCCCACGATCACGTTCTCCTTCAGACCGCGCAGGCTGTCGCGGGTACCGCGCACAGCAGCCTCGGTCAACACGCGCGTGGTCTCCTGGAACGACGCCGCCGAAATGAACGACTCGGTGGCCAGCGAGGCCTTGGTGATACCCAGCAGCACCGGGTCGTACTTGGCCGGCAGCTCCGAGCGCGTGGTCAGGCGTGCATTTTCCTCGATGACGCGCTGGCGCTCGACCTGCTCACCATTGAGGAACTTGCTGTTGCCCTGATCGACGATCTCGACCTTGCGCAGCATCTGACGCGTGATCACTTCGATGTGCTTGTCGTTGATCTTCACGCCCTGCAGGCGGTACACGTCCTGGATTTCCTTGACCAGATACGCAGCCAGCGGCTCGACACCCAGCAGACGCAGGATGTCCTGCGGGCTCGGCTCGCCATCCACCACGGTCTCGCCCTTGGTCACGTGCTCGCCTTCGAACACGATGATCTGGCGATACTTGGGAATCAGCTCTTCGTGTTCCGAACCATCGGTGTCCTTGATGATCAGGCGCTGCTTGCCCTTGGTGTCCTTACCGAAGCTGATGATGCCCGAACGCTCGGCCAGGATCGCCGGATCCTTCGGCTTGCGCGCTTCGAACAGGTCGGCCACGCGCGGCAGACCACCAGTGATGTCGCGGGTCTTGGACGCTTCCTGCGGGATCTTCGCCACCACGTCGCCCACACCGACGGCCGCGCCGTCCTGCAGGTTGACGATCGAGCGCGGCGGCAGCAGGTACTGCGCCGGCAGATCGGTGCCCGGGATGGTCAGATCGTTGCCCTTGCCATCGACGATGCGCACGATCGGCCGCAGTTCCTTGGCCTGCGCACCACGACGCTTCGGATCGGTGATTTCGCGCGACGCCAGACCGGTCAGTTCGTCGGTCTTCTCGATGACGGTGACGCCGTCGACGAAGTCGATGAAACGGATGAAACCGGCCACTTCCGACACGATCGGATGGTTATGCGGATCCCAGTTGGCCACGCCCTGCCCGGCCTTGACCGCATCACCGTCCTTGGCGGTGATGGTGGCGCCGTACGGCAGCTTGTAGCGCTCGCGCTCGCGACCGTGGCCGTCGAGCACCGACAATTCGCCCGAGCGCGACACCGCGACCAGCGAACCATTGGCGTGCTCGACCGACTTCAGGTTGTTGAACTTGATCGAACCGGTGGTCTTAACCGTGATGTTGTCCACTGCCGCCGCACGCGACGCCGCACCACCGATGTGGAACGTACGCATGGTCAGCTGGGTACCCGGCTCACCGATGGACTGCGCGGCGATGACGCCGACCGCTTCACCGATGTTGACCAGGTGACCGCGCGCCAGATCGCGACCGTAGCAGCGTGCGCACACGCCGAACGACGACTCGCAGCTGATGGTCGAACGCACCTTCACCGACTGCACGCTGGCGTCTTCGAGCTTGGCGACCCAGGCTTCGTCCAGCAGCGTGTTGCGGGTGACGATCGGCTCTTCGTCGTTGCCCGGCAGGTAGACGTCCTCGGCCACCACACGGCCCAGCACGCGCTCGCGCAACGGCTCGACCACGTCGCCACCTTCCACGATCGGGGTCATGATCAACCCCTCGGTGGTGCCGCAATCGACTTCGGTGATCACCACGTCCTGCGCCACGTCGACCAGACGACGGGTCAGGTAACCCGAGTTCGCCGTCTTCAGCGCGGTATCGGCCAGACCCTTACGCGCGCCGTGCGTGGAGTTGAAGTACTCCTGCACGTTCAGGCCTTCGCGGAAGTTCGCCTTGATGGGCGTTTCAATGATCGAGCCGTCCGGACGCGCCATCAGGCCGCGCATACCGGCCAGCTGACGGATCTGCGCCTGGCTACCACGCGCACCGGAGTCGGCCATGATGTACAGCGAGTTCATCGACTTCTGATCGATGGTCTCGCCCTTGGCGTTCTCGACCTTTTCGGTACCGATGGTGTCCATCATCGCCTTGGCGATGCGTTCGTTGGTGCGCGACCAGATGTCCACGACCTTGTTGTAGCGCTCGCCGGCGGTGACCAGACCGGACTGATACTGCTCCTGGATTTCCAGCACTTCGGCTTCGGCCTCGGTGAGGATGCCCTTCTTCTCGTCCGGGATCAGCATGTCGTCGATGCCGATCGACACACCTGCACGGGTCGCGTAGGCGTAGCCGGTGTACATCAGCTTGTCGGCGAACACGACGGTGTCCTTCAAGCCCAGCAGACGATAGCTGGAGTTGATCAGACGCGAGATGTTCTTCTTGGTCATCTCGGTGTTGGCCAGCTGGAACGGCAGGCCTTCGGGCAGGATCTCGCTCAGCAGCGCGCGGCCGACCGTGGTCTCCACGATCGAGGTGCCGGTGGTGCGCTTGCCGTCGGCGGCGTCGATGTCCACCTGGGTGATGCGGACCTTGACCTTGGCATGCAGTTCGACCACGCGGTTGTCGTAGGCGCGCTTCACTTCGCTGGTGTTGGCGAACACCATGCCTTCGCCCTTCTTGTTCTCGAGGGCGCGGCTCATGTAGTACAGGCCCAACACCACGTCCTGCGACGGCACGATGATCGGCTCGCCGTTGGCCGGCGACAGGATGTTGTTGGTGGACATCATCAGCGCACGCGCTTCCAGCTGAGCTTCCAGCGAGAGCGGCACGTGGACGGCCATCTGGTCGCCGTCGAAGTCGGCGTTGAAGGCTGTACAGACCAGCGGATGCAGCTGGATGGCCTTGCCTTCGATCAACACCGGCTCGAACGCCTGGATGCCCAGACGATGCAGGGTCGGCGCACGGTTCAACAGCACCGGATGCTCGCGAATCACCTCTTCCAGGATGTCCCAGACTTCGGCTTCTTCGCGCTCGACCAGCTTCTTGGCGGCCTTGATGGTGGTGGCCAGACCGCGACGCTGCAGCTTGGCGAACACGAACGGCTTGAACAGCTCCAGCGCCATCTTCTTCGGCAGGCCGCACTGGTGCAGCTTCAGGTACGGACCGACGGTGATGACCGAACGGCCGGAGTAGTCCACGCGCTTGCCGAGCAGGTTCTGACGGAACCGGCCCTGCTTGCCCTTGATCATGTCGGCCAGCGACTTCAGCGGACGCTTGTTGGTGCCGGTGATGGCACGGCCGCGACGGCCGTTGTCCAGCAGCGCATCGACCGATTCCTGCAGCATGCGCTTTTCGTTGCGCACGATGATGTCCGGAGCGTTGAGCTCCAGCAGGCGACGCAGACGGTTGTTGCGGTTGATCACGCGGCGGTACAGATCGTTCAGATCCGAGGTCGCGAAACGGCCGCCATCCAGGGGCACCAGCGGACGCAGATCCGGCGGCAGCACCGGCAACACGGTCATGACCATCCACTCAGGACGATTACCCGATTCCAGGAAAGCTTCGATCAGCTTGATGCGCTTGGTGAGGCGCTTGAGCTTGGTTTCCGAACCGGTGCTGGCGATTTCCTCGCGCAGGCGGGTCATTTCCGACTGCAGGTCGATCGTGCGCAGCAGCTCGTACACGGCCTCGGCGCCCATGGCGGCGTCGAAATCGTCGTTGTACTCCTGGCGTGCGGTCAGGTACTGCTCTTCGGTCAGCAGCTGGCGGCGCTCGAGCGGGGTCAGGCCCGGCTCGGTGACCACGTAGGCTTCGAAGTACAGCACGCGCTCGATGTCGCGCAGGGTCATGTCCAGCATCAGGCCGATGCGCGAGGGCAGCGACTTGAGGAACCAGATATGCGCGACCGGCGAGGCCAGGTCGATGTGACCCATGCGCTCGCGGCGCACCTTGGCCAGGGTGACTTCGGTACCGCACTTCTCGCAGACCACGCCACGGTGCTTCATGCGCTTGTACTTGCCGCACAGGCACTCGTAGTCCTTGATCGGTCCGAAGATGGCGGCGCAGAACAGGCCGTCACGCTCGGGCTTGAAGGTCCGGTAGTTGATGGTTTCGGGCTTCTTCACTTCGCCGTAGGACCACGAACGGATCAGGTCCGGCGACGCCAGCGCGATCTTGATCGCGTCGAAATCCAGCGTCTGGCGCTGCTGATTGAAGAGGTTGAGCAGGTCTTTCATTTGATATCTCCGGGTCGGAGGAATTCGTATCTGAGATGGAACGCGCAGAGATCTGTTCGGGACCGGGGACCCGGGACCCGGGACCCGGAAGATCAAGAGCGCTCGGCTCCTACTCTTCCCGGGTCCCCGGTCCCGTGTCCCGGGTCCCGGCGCTTACTCTTCCAGTTCCATGTTGATCGCCAGCGAGCGGATTTCCTTCACCAACACGTTGAAGGATTCCGGCATGCCCGCGACCATCTCGTGCTCACCATCGACGATGTTCTTGTACATCTGGTTGCGGCCCTGCACGTCGTCGGACTTCACCGTCAGCATTTCCTGCAGGGTGTAGGCCGCGCCGTAGGCTTCCAGCGCCCAGACTTCCATTTCGCCGAAGCGCTGACCGCCGAACTGCGCCTTGCCGCCCAGCGGCTGCTGGGTGACGAGCGAGTACGGACCGGTGGAACGGGCATGCATCTTGTCGTCGACCAGGTGGTTCAACTTCAGGTAGTGCATGTAGCCGACCGTGGTCTTGCGATCGAACGCTTCACCGGTACGACCGTCGAACAGCTGGGTCTGGCCGCTCTGCGGCAGATCGGCCAGTTCCAGCATGCGCTTGATCTCCGCCTCGCTGGCACCGTCGAACACCGGGGTGGCCATCGGGACGCCGTCGACCAGGTTCTTGCCCAGGTTGAGCAGTTCCTCATCGCTGAACTGCGACAGGTCCACGCGTTCGGCGTTGATCGCGCCATCGTGGTTGTAGATGTCGTTGAGGAACTTGCGCAGCTCGCTGACGGCAGCCTGGGCTTCGAGCATGCGCTGGATCTTGCGACCCAGGCCCTTGGCGGCCCAGCCCAGATGCACTTCCAGAATCTGGCCGATGTTCATACGCGACGGCACGCCCAGCGGGTTCAGCACGATGTCCACCGGCTCGCCGGTGGCCATGTACGGCATGTCCTCGACCGGCACCACGTTGGAGACCACACCCTTGTTGCCGTGGCGGCCTGCCATCTTGTCGCCCGGCTGGATGCGGCGCTTCACCGCCAGGAACACCTTGACCATCTTCAGCACACCCGGTGCGAGGTCGTCGCCCTGGGTGATCTTGCCGCGCTTGTCGGCAAAACGTGCCTCGAATTCCTTCTCGTGCGCCTGGATCTGCTTCTGCGCGCGTTCGATGGCGTCGGCGGCGTCCTCGTCCTTCATGCGCAGCTGGAACCAGTCGGACTTCTTCAGCCCGTCCAGGTACGCGTCGGTGACGTTGTCGCCCTTCTTCAGGTTCGGCCCGCCGTTGGCGACCTTACCCACGATCTGCGAGCGCAGACGTGCGTAGATGGCCGCTTCCAGGATGCGGAACTGGTCGTCGAAGTCCTTCTTGACGCGCTTGATCTCGGACTCTTCGATCTGCCGCGCACGCTTGTCCTTCTCGATGCCGTCGCGGGTGAAGACCTGCACGTCGATGACGGTGCCGTCCATGCCCGGGGGCACGCGCAGCGAGCTGTCCTTCACGTCGGAGGCCTTCTCGCCGAAGATCGCACGCAGCAGCTTTTCTTCCGGAGTCAGCTGGCTTTCGCCCTTCGGGGTGACCTTGCCGACCATGATGTCGCCGGCACGCACTTCCGCACCGATGTACACCACGCCGGACTCGTCCAGACGGTTCAGAGCCTGCTCGGACACGTTCGGGATGTCGGCGGAAATTTCCTCCGGTCCCAGCTTGGTGTCGCGTGCAACGCAGGTCAGTTCTTCGATGTGGATCGTAGTGTAGCGATCCTCTTCCACCACGCGCTCGGAGAGCAGGATGGAGTCTTCGAAGTTGTAGCCGTTCCAGGGCATGAAGGCGATCAGCATGTTCTGACCCAGCGCCAGCTCACCGATATCGGTGGACGGGCCGTCGGCCAGCACGTCGCCGCGCGCGATCACGTCGCCCACATTCACCAGCGGACGCTGGTTGATGCAGGTGTTCTGGTTGGAGCGGGTGTACTTGATCAGGTTGTAGATATCCACGCCGGCATCGGTGCCGCCGCCGATTTCCGACTCGTTGACCTTGACCACGATACGGGCCGCATCGATCTGCTCGATCACGCCGCCACGCAGCGCGTTCACGGTCACGCCCGAGTCGCGCGCCACCGCACGCTCGATACCGGTACCCACCAGCGGCTTCTGCGAACGCAGCGTGGGCACGGCCTGGCGCTGCATGTTGGCGCCCATCAACGCGCGGTTGGCGTCGTCGTGCTCGAGGAACGGCACCAGCGCCGCGGCGACCGACACGGTCTGCATCGGCGAGACGTCCATGAAGTGCACTTCCGCCGGCGGCTTCAGCAGCGACTCGCCCTGGAAGCGGCACGGCACGAACTGCTCGGTCAAGGTGCCCTTGGCATCGGTCAAGGCATTCGCCTGGGCGATCACGTACTCGTTTTCTTCGATCGCCGACAGGTATTCGACGTCGTCGGACACCTTGCCGTCCAGCACCTTACGGTACGGCGTCTCGAGGAAGCCGTACTGATTGGTGCGGGCGAACACGGCCAGCGAGTTGATCAGGCCGATGTTCGGGCCTTCCGGCGTTTCGATGGTGCAAACGCGGCCGTAGTGGGTCGGGTGCACGTCGCGCACTTCGAAGCCGGCGCGCTCGCGGGTCAGACCGCCCGGGCCCAGTGCGGAGACGCGACGCTTGTGCGTCACTTCCGACAGCGGGTTGTTCTGGTCCATGAACTGCGACAGCTGCGAGGAGCCGAAGAATTCCTTGATCGCTGCAGCCACCGGCTTGGCATTGATCAATTCCTGCGGGGTCAGGCCTTCCGACTCTGCCATCGACAGGCGCTCCTTGACCGCGCGCTCGACGCGGACCAGGCCCACGCGGAACACGTTCTCGGCCATTTCGCCGACCGAACGCACGCGACGGTTGCCCAGGTGGTCGATGTCATCGACCACACCGCGACCGTTGCGGATCTCCGTCAGCACCTTGATCACTTCCAGGATGTCGGAGGTGTCGGCATGCTCGGCGACCAGGCGCTTGGACTCTTCGTCGTTGCGCTCGGCGAAATACTTCTTGTCGTACAGCACCGACTCGCCCAGCACTTCCTTGCGGCCGACGCGACGGTTGAACTTCATGCGGCCGACGGTGGACAGGTCGTAGCGCTCGAAGGTGAAGAACAGGTTGTGGAACAGGTTCTGCGCAGCTTCCTTGGTCGGCGGCTCGCCCGGACGCATCATGCGGTAGATTTCGACCAACGCTTCCAGCTGCGTCTTGGTCGGATCGATGCGCAAGGTGTTGGACAGGTACGGACCACGGTCCAGATCGTTCACCCACAGGGTGCCGACCGCGTCGACGCCAGCCTTGCGGAAGCCCGCCAGCTGGTCTTCGCTGATTTCGTCGTTGGCGTTGGCCAGCAGCTCGCCGGTCGAGGCATCGACCACGTCATGCGAAAGGATGCGGCCGACCAGGTAGTCGTCCGGCACGGCCAGCGCGGCAACGCCAGCGGCTTCCAGCTGCTTGACGTGACGCGCGGTGATGCGCTTGCCGGCTTCCACGATGACCTTGTCGCCATCGGCCAGATCGAAGTTCAGCGTTTCGCCACGCAGACGCTCCGGCACCAGCTCCAGCTGTACGCCTTCGTCCGGGTTGATGTGGAAGGTGTTGATCTCGAAGAACTCGGCCAGCATCTCTTCGTTGCTGTAACCGAGCGCGCGCAGCAGGATCGACACCGGCAGCTTGCGGCGACGGTCGATACGGGTGAACAGCGCGTCCTTCGGGTCGAACTCGAAGTCCAGCCACGAGCCGCGGTAAGGAATGATGCGGGCGCTGTACAGCAGCTTGCCCGAACTGTGCGTCTTGCCGCGGTCGTGGTCGAAGAACACGCCCGGCGAACGATGCAGCTGCGAGACGATCACGCGCTCGGTGCCGTTGACGATGAAGGTACCGTTGCCGGTCATCAGCGGGATTTCGCCGAGATAGACCTCCTGCTCCTTCACGTACTTGATGGCCTTGGTCGACGACTCGCGGTCGTAGATCACCAGGCGCACGGTCACGCGCAGCGGCGCGCCATAGCTCATGCCACGCTGACGGCATTCACGCTCGTCAAACACCGGCTGGCCCAACTTGTAGCCCACGTACTCGAGCGCAGCGTTGCCGCTGTAGCTGGAGATCGGGAACACCGACTTCAGAGCGGCATGCAGACCGAGGTCCTTGCGCTTAGTCGGCTCCACGTCTTCCTGCAGGAATTCGCGGTAGGAATCCACCTGGATGGCGAGCAGGAACGGCACTTCGAGGATCGAGCGCTGCTTGCCGAAGTCCTTGCGGATGCGCTTTTTTTCGGTGAACGAATAAGACGTCATGAGGTCTTCACCCTAGGCTGCGGGGGCCACATCGCGGCGGCCCTGAGATAACAAAACTGAACCCGCGCACATGGATGTGCGCTGCTCTTGTGAGGGACTCACATTCAAGTTGTCAGTTGGAAGTCGCTGGTATTGCCGGCACCAGCACGCCTTCTCCCGCTACTTCCAACTACCAACTCGTTGAAGCGAGGATTGGGGATGACGAGATTGGGGATTGGCGAAGCTGCCTTCGAATCCCGAATGCCGACTCTCAAATCCCGGCTTTCCATCAACGGCCAAAGGCCGGGGGCTACTCGCCCCCAGCCTTCAGTGCACCACCATGCAACGCAGGCGATGCAAGGTGCTGCTTACTTGATTTCGACAGTCGCACCAGCTTCGGTCAGTTCCTTCTTGATCTTCTCTGCCTCTTCCTTGGTGGCGCCTTCCTTCAGCATGCCACCGGCTTCGGTCAGATCCTTGGCTTCCTTCAGGCCCAGGCCGGTCACGCCGCGCACGGCCTTGATGACGCCGACCTTGTTGGCGCCGCAGTTGACCAGCACCACGTTGAATTCGGTCTGCTCTTCGACCACGGCAGCCGGGCCGGCAGCGGCAGCGGCGACCGGGGCGGCGGCGGAGACGCCGAACTTGTCTTCGATGGCCTTGACCAGCTCCATCACTTCCATCAGGGACTTCTCGGCGATGGCGTCGACGATCTGTTCGTTGGTAAGGGACATTGTGTTTACCTTTAAATGAGTTTCTGGATTGGGGTTCTAGCGAACGCTAGGACATCAAGCTTCGGCAGTCTCGGCAGCCGGCGCGGCGGCTTCTTCGCCACCACCCTGCTTCTCGCCAACGGCCTTGACGGCACGGGCGAACATGGCAGCCGGTTCGGACAGCACGCGAGCCAGCATGGCCAGGGCCTGGTCACGGGTCGGCAGCGAGGCCAACACGTCGACATGGCTGGCCGGGAACAGTTCCCCGCCAATTGCCACGACCTTGGCCTGCAGCTTGTCGTTGCTCTTGGCGAATTCCTTGATCAGGCGACCGGCAGCGCCGGGCTCCTCCATCGAAAACGCATACACCAAAGGACCAACCAGCTTGTCGGACGCGACAGCGAATTCGGTACCTTCGACGGCACGCACGGCCAGGGTGTTCTTGACAACTTTCAAGAACACACCGGTTTCGCGGGCCTGCTTACGCATCGCGGTCATCTGGGAGACCGTGGTGCCAGCGTATTCGGCGGCGATCAGGGAGTGGGCCTTGGCGGCGATGTCTGCCAGCTCGGCGACTACGTCTTGCTTCTGGGACAGATTGAGAGCCATTGCACTCCTCCGTTAAAGCCGGGATTGGTGATTGGTGACTCGGGATTGGTCACAGCGATCACGCCGCCATTGCCAATCCCAAATGCCGAATCGCTAATCCCCGCTTCAAACTACTCCGCTCGCGGCTCCTGCCGGTCGCGGTCCAGGGCAGCCTCCTTCCTGGAAGCCGGGAACATCGACCGATGTTCCATTGGTGGCCGTTCTAGACCTGGAGTGGGCTCGATCCGGGATGTCCCAGACGCGCGTAAACCAGAAAAACTCCAGAAGGGCGACACCATCTACGCCGGCCGGTTCGAGAACGAACCGATTAAGCGATCCCGCTGCATCGACGGCGACTCCTTGCCAGTGCGAGCATCCCTGCCCGTCGTCGACCTGCGCTGACCGCGCCTGCGGTCTTTGACGGCTACCGCCGGACGTGCCGGCGATCGCCTTCAAAATGTCCGTTTCCCAAAGGGCGGGAACGGACTCCCAGCACGCGGTTGCCCGGGCCGGGAAAACGATGCAACTATCCGAATGCGTCAGGCGCATGACGCCCGACGCGTTCGATCACTTCAGCGACAGGCTCGACTGGTCGACCGTCACGCCCGGACCCATGGTCGAGCTGACCGACACCTTCTGCAGGTAGGTACCCTTGGAGGTCGCCGGCTTGGCCTTCAACAGATCGCCCAGCAGCGCCTGCAGGTTCGACTTCAGCGCTTCGTCGTCGAAGCTGGCCTTGCCGATGGTGCAGTGGATGATGCCGGCCTTGTCGGTGCGGTAGCGCACCTGACCCGACTTGGCATTCTTGACCGCTTCGCCCGGATTGGCCGAAACGGTGCCGACCTTCGGGTTCGGCATCAAACCACGCGGACCCAGCAGGGTGCCGAGCTTACCGACCACGCGCATGGCGTCCGGCGTGGCGATGACCACGTCGTAGTTCAGATCGCCGGCCTGCATCTTCTCGGCCAGATCGTCCATACCCACTGCTTCGGCACCGGCGGCCAGGGCCTCGTCAGCCTTGGCACCTGCCGGTGCGAACACGGCCACGCGCACGCTCTTGCCGGTACCGGCCGGCAGCACGGTCGAACCGCGCACCTGCTGATCGGACTTCTTGGCGTCCACGCCCAGGCGCACGGCAACGTCGATGGACTCGACGAACTTGGCCTTGGTGGCAGTCTTCAGGATCTTGATTGCGTCTTCGAAGGCATAGCTCTTGCCCGGAACGACAGCGGCCGTGATGGCCTTAACGCGCTTGCTCTGTGCCATCTCTTAGCCCTCCACCGTCAAACCCATGCTGCGGGCAGAACCCGCAATCGTGCGAACCGCCGCTTCCAGCTCGGCCGCCGTCAGATCGGCTTCCTTGGCCTTGGCGATCTCTTCCAGCTGCTTGCGCGTCACCTTGCCCACCTTGTCGGTGTTGGGACGCTTCGAGCCGGAGGTCACACCTGCGGCCTTCTTGAGCAGCACGCTGGCCGGGGTGCTCTTGGTGACGAAGGTGAAGGTACGATCCGAATACGCGGTGATGATCACCGGCGTCGGCAGGCCCGGCTCCAGCTTGGAGGTCGCGGCATTGAACGCCTTGCAGAACTCCATGATGTTCAGGCCGCGCTGACCCAAGGCAGGGCCGACCGGCGGCGCAGGATTGGCCTGACCGGCCTTGACCTGCAACTTGATGTAAGCAACTACTTTCTTAGCCATTTCAATACTCTCCGGGTGCTAGCGCCTGAACCGCAGGCTCCCCATCGGACCGGAAAAATCACGCGTCCCGGCTTCGCGTTTCGACCACGCGCAGATGGCTGCCATGCGGCAGCCATTGTTTCCCGGCGGTTCGCCGGGTGAGCGAGCCGCGCATGATAACAGGATTTTGAAGTGGGCGCCTGCACGGCGCCCCAATCGATCAGCCCTTCTCGACCTGGCCGAACTCGAGCTCGACCGGCGTGGAGCGCCCGAAGATGAGGACGGCCACACGCAGCCGGCTCTTCTCGTAGTTGACCTCTTCGACAACGCCGTTGAAGTCGTTGAACGGACCATCGGTGACCCGCACCATCTGACCCGGCTCGAACAGCACCTTGGGACGCGGCTTCTCGACGCCATCCTGCACACGCTGCAGGATCGCATCGGCTTCCTCGTCGCGGATCGGCAACGGGCGGTCGGCCGTGCCGCCGATGAAACCCATGACCTTGGAAGTTTCCTTCACCAGGTGCCAGCTTTCGTTGTCGATGCGCGGAATACCGGCTTCTTCGTGCGTCTCGATCTGCACCAGCACGTAGCCGGGGAAGAACTTGCGCTCGGAGCGGCGCTTCTGGCCCGCACGCATTTCGATGACCTCTTCGGTCGGCACCAGCACTTCACCGAAACGCTCTTCCATCCCGGTACGCGCGATGCGATCGCGCAGCGCCTGCGCGACAGATTTTTCGAAGCCTGAATAGGCGTGAACGACATACCAACGCTTCACTGCTTGATTCTCCTCAACGAGCCAGGAACCACTGCGTGAGCTTCTGGATGACGAAATCGAAGCCGCCCAACAGCAAACTCAGAATGATCACAACAACAATGACGACCCAGGTGGTGCGGATGGCTTCCTGGCGCGTCGGCCAGACCACCTTGCGCAACTCGAACCGGGACTCGGACAGGAATTCGCGCGTTTCGCGCCCTTTGCCGGTGCCCAGGAAAACGAAGGCACCCGCTACCAATCCGATGATGACAGCCAGCGCGCGCAACTGCGGCGTCCAGGCTCCCAGCTGGGTGGCGCGCTCGGGCGCGGCAAACCAGAACCACACGAACAACCCCGCCACCACCAGGGCTGCGGAGATCACGTATTTCACGACATCGGCGCTGGCAGCAGACGCGCTCTTGGAAGGCTCGATTTTGCTATTCATCCGGCTCTAGTTACCGATCTGACCCGAATCGCTGGGCCGGAAAGAGGAGTGGCACGCCAGGAGGGACTCGAACCCCCAACCTGCGGTTTTGGAGACCGCTGCTCTGCCAATTGAGCTACTGGCGTATGTACTCGTTACCGCACACCCTCAAGACAACGAAGGCGGACCGCGGTTCAGCCGGCCCGCCTTTCGCGCGAATCCGGCGACCAGAGTCGCCGGATTGCAGGCTTCTTACTTGACGATCTTGGCAACCACGCCGGCGCCGACGGTACGACCGCCTTCACGGATGGCGAAACGC